>CAZIBA010000497.1:0-2794 GCA_964536795.1 uncultured Planctomycetota bacterium
GCCAGGAAGTGCCGCGCCCGGCGCCGGGCCGCGGTACAGTGAGAGTGGAGCAAGGGAAACGAGCAGAAGCCGGTGCAGGAGGAGGCAGGTAATGCGCGGAGTCGGCTTGCTGGTGTTGGCCGTGGTGCTGGGACTGGTCGTCGGCGCTCCCGCCCTCGCCGACGTGGTCCACCTCAAGAGCGGCCGGACCCTGGAGGGCGAGGTCACCGACAAGGGCGACGAGGTGGAGGTGAAGCTCAAGTACGGCACCACCACCATCAAGAAAGAAGAAATCGACCACATCGAGAAGGTCCAGACCCCCGCCGACGTCTATGCGGAGAGGGCCGCGGCCCTCAAGCCCGACGACGCCGACGGCCACCTCCAACTGGCCCGCTGGTGCCGGGGGCAGGGACTGGAGGAGGAGGCCCGCGCCGCACTGCTGAAGGCCGTGGACATCGACCCCGACCACGCCCAGGCCCGCGCCGACCTCGGCCACCTCAAGGTGGACGACGCCTGGGTGGACACCACCGTCCGGGCCGTGGTCCAGGTGACCAACCCGCAGGAGGCCGCCCTGGCCGTGCTGGTGGCCGGCGAACGGGTGGCCCTGGTCGAGCCGGGAGCGACGGCCGGCTTCCAGACGGCCGTGGGCCGCCAGGCCGTCGAGGTGGTGGTAGGCGAGGACCGGAAGCTCCAGGCCCAGGTCACCTTCGCGCCCCGCGTCAGGCTCAACCTGTCCGTACCCGACCCCCAACCCGAGCACGTCCTGCCCGACTCCGACGAGGGCTTCTACGTCGACCCCGCCGACGTGACCGACTTCGTGTACCTGCAGGGCCGCTGTCTGGGAGCCCGGCTCAACGACGGCGCCCTCCTGGGTATGCTGGACGGCTCAGCCCCTCCGGCCCCCGAGGCCTTCGACACCCGGGACCTGGGCGACTCGCTGGGGCTGACCAGCCTCTACAGCCAGATCAGCGACGCTCTCACCCGCAGAAGGCCCGCCGTCCGGGCCGACCTCACCGGCGTCGCCCGGGTGATGATCGCCTCCAAGCTCTTCCTCCTCCTGGACAAGGACGAAGCGGAAGACCTGGAAAAGGGCGAGCTCAAGCTCCGGGCCTTCCACCTGCTCTGTCAGGACACCGTCCGCTACGGTCCCATCCAGGGGGCCGAGCCGGCCACCGAGTTCCTCCTCTCCGAGCGGGGCGACCTGGAGATGAAGGTCGGGGCACTGCTCTTGAAGGCCGAACCCACGGCCCTCACCGTTCGCCCCACCGGCCGGACCCGCGGCGACTACGTCATACCAGCCGGGGCCCTGGTCCGCCTGGTACCGACCGGCCGCGGCTCCGTCCTCACCATCGAGGAGGGAACCGCCAAGCCCGTGGTGGAGCCAGGCGCAAGACTCGAGGTGCGACCGGTCAGACGAGAAGGCCAGAAGCCCCGGATGCCCTCCGGGGCCCTGGCCTGGAGCCCCAAGGGCTACTCCCTCAC
The DNA here is from genome assembly GCA_964536795.1 of uncultured Planctomycetota bacterium. Taxonomy (GTDB): domain Bacteria; phylum Planctomycetota; class DG-23; order CBDVDV01; family CBDVDV01; genus CAZIBA01. The sequence goes on from CAZIBA010000497.1 coordinate 1,462, forward strand.
CCGCAGCAGACCCGACGGCAGCACCGAGGAACTGCTCTTCGGCCCTGACCTGGTGGTGTCCGTCACGGCCACCCCGCTCTGAAAGGCGTCGGCCAAGGGTTGGTGTGCTCCTCTGCTGACCGCCGGCGTGGCAGGTTGGCCCGTCCTCGGTGTGCTGGGTCCACGTGCGCTTTCCGCGTTCCAGCAGCAGCCAAACCCCCCTTGCACACGGGATACGTTGCACCACGTCAGCGATGCCGGGCTTGCCACGGACTCGGGGTGGACGGTACAATGCCTACCGGGAAAGCCGAGAGAGCAGGGGAGCCCCATGGGGAGGCGACGTCGGAGTCGAGGTGTCTGGTGGTGCCTGGTCCTCTGCCTGTCGGTGGGGAGTCTGTGGCCGTTGGGGGTGGTGCGGGCGGACGTGACCTCGGCCGAGATCAACCAGGCCATCCAGCGGGGGGTGAAGTGGCTGCGGTCGCGGCAGTTGGCTGACGGCTCCTGGCCCTACGGTGCGGCCCACTACAGGGGTGGGGCCACGGCGCTGTCCGTTTTCGCCCTGTTGGTGGCAGGAGTGCCGGCCGACGATCCGGCCGTGGAGTCGGGCATCGCCTCCTTCACCGCAGAGGAGCCCGAGCGGACCTACACGGTGGCCCTCAACGTCCTGGCCCTGACGAGGGCCGACCCCCGACGCTACCGGGCCCGGATCGCCGAGTGCACCGACTTCCTGGTCCAGGCCCAGCAGCGGGGGCAGTCCGTGCAAGGGATGTGGGACTACGGGAAGACCCAGGGCCGCCGGGGGGACAACTCCAACACGCAGTTCGCCATGCTCGGCCTCCACGAGGCCCACCGGGCCGGGTTCGCTATCCCTATGCGCGTCTTCCGGGACGCCGACGCCCACTACACCCGCAGCCAGGTTCAGGACGGCGGTTGGGGGTACCAGGGCTCGCGCAGCTCGACGGGCAGCATGACGTCCGCCGGTGTGGCCAGCCTGCACATCGTGGGTTCCACGCTCTACGCCAAGCCCAAGGTGTGCGGACAGTACAGCTACGACCGCAGGATCGCGGCCGGGCTGCAGTGGCTGTCGGACAACTTCTCCGTCACCCAGAACCCACGCGCGGGCAACAGCCATCACTACTACTACCTCTACGCCTTGGAGCGCGCGGGTATCCTCTCGGGGCTCAAGTACTTCGGCACCCACGACTGGTACCGGGAGGGGGCCGAGTACCTGGTCCGCCATCAACAGGGCAACGGCTCCTGGGGCAACGAGGTCAACACCTCCTTCGCCCTGCTCTTCCTGGCCAAGGGCAAGGTCCCGGTACTCATCAACAAGCTCAAGTGGCGGGGCGACTGG
>CAZIBA010000498.1:0-2777 GCA_964536795.1 uncultured Planctomycetota bacterium
CGGACGACCCGGCAGGGCCTGAAGGTCCACTCCTTCACACCCACGTGAATCGAAGGGTCCACAGGTCGCCACTCGCAGGTCTCGGGACGGCGGTCAGGAAGGCAGTGAACGCGGATGGGGAAGGCGCCCCGAAACCTGGCCCCTGGTCGAGCAGGAACCGACGGGTGGAGGCCCCCACGAAGCTCTTGTCCTTGAAAAAGGGCATTGACAAGCGTCGGCTGATGTACTATTATGTATATAGAGACACTGGTACAAGGGCGGGAGTCAAAGGAGGCGGCTATCGGAAGTGGCTCGACCGACGACCGGTATACGTGGCGGTCCTTGTTGACCAATGCTTCGGAGGCCTGGCGGTATCTCCGAAAGCATTGGGGGCGCGGGGACAGGGCCGCCACGTTTTTTTGCGCCTCCTTCCGGATCGTGTGCATACGCGAGGGTGTACGTCAGTCTTCTGGGGAGAACCCGGCCGACTGGCGGGCGAGGCAGGCGTGGCACACGTTCCTCCTGCACTGCCGGCGGGTGGCACGGACACCGGCTAAGCCAGTGTCCGTGGTGACCGATTGTCCAGCCCTGCACGGTGCGTAAGGGCCGTGGCACATGTTGCTCCCCTCTCCCCTTGGGAGAGGGTTAGGGTGAGGGTTGGCACCCGTGCGGGCCGGAGTTTTTGTTGTGACGAGCGTAAAGAAAACAGGACCGGGCGGAAAGCTGCTCAGCTACGGTCCCCTGCCCAACCCGCCTTAGCTTCGGCGACGCAGCTCCGGCGGAATCCCCCGACCTTCGCTTGCTCCTACGAGTCCGTATGGAGGCGACGCAGCTTCGGTCGTGCGACTTGTATGAGTGGAGTCCCCTGATCGCCTGTCCGCGCGATGGTGACGTGCGGCCGATGCGGGGTCGAGCGCGTTTTTTCCTTGACGTGGCTTCGCTGTCTCCCTTATAGGACAGGTGACGTCGTGCGTGACAACGGTGTCTATTAGAGCCGGTCCTGCGGTGACCGGACGACCGGGTTTCTTGGAGGAGGCGTGCGATGCGGGCAGTTCTGCTGACGATCGCTCTGGTGCTGGCTGTGTTCCTGGTGACAGGCTGCCAGGGTGGTGGGCAAGGCGCCGAGTTCGGCGACCGGTACTCAATCGAGGAAGGACAATACGTCCCGGTCGAGCCGCCGGAGTCCCCGGCGATGGAGGAGACGGCGCCGGAAGGGACAGAAGCCACGCCTGAGAGCTGAGTGGGCACGTAGTCGGCCTGAATGAGGCCGCCGTCGCTCGTTCGGTGAACCGGTTCTTGGCATCGGGCGCTTTTTCGGTCAAGGAGGGATTGGCAGCGGCCGATGTGTGTGCTGGACACCGAGGGCCGGCGCATCCACGGCGTACCGGGGGAGTTGAGGGGTGCCCGGCGCTGGTCGGAGGTGGGTGTCTCGGGTCCACCAGGAAGAGTCGGAGGGGCCGCCGTTCGACCGGCTTGCCGCCCTCAGTCCGTCAGGACGGATCGAAGGGCAGGTCCGCACAAGTTCGGAGACTTCGCCCGATGGCACAAAGGTCGCGACCGAAGCGTCACTCCTCGAGACCCACGCCGGCCGAGCGGAAGCGCCGAACCCGCAAGGTCCAAGCAGAGGTCCAGCAGGGCACCTACGACGACGAGGAGAAGCTGCGTCTGGCCCTGGACCGGATGATCGACCGCCTCCTGGAGCGGAGCAAGAGTTAGCCCACCAGGGACCCGGAAAGCCAGCGGCCGCTCCCCAGCGGGGGCGGCCGTTTTTTCGGCTGAAGCGGCTTTCCCCGAAGCCTCCGGGGGGCCGGGTGCGTTAGAGAGTCAGCGGGTCCAACCAGCCGACGGACGTCCTTTTTGCCTTGACCCACCCCCCACGGACGGGGTATTGTATGGATGAGGAGCAGTCTGCTCCGCTAAGGGGAGGGTGGACGATGCCGACGCGACGGGAGTTCCTGCTTTCTCTGTTGGCGACGGCCCTCAATGGGGTGGCCGCCTGGGCCCAGATGAGAAGCTGTGGGCCACCACCGCCGGCCAAGCCCCAGCGACGGACCGGTGGTGAGAGCTTTCCGCCCCTGCCGCTTCCGGCCACGCCACTTCGACGAACGGAGAAGAAGCGCCCCCCTGCCCCACCGGCACTGGTGGGCAAGATCGCCCTGGGCCCCATCAAGTGGACCACCGACGACCAGGGCCGACGCTTCTCCTACCGCGACTGGATGACCGACCCGGGCGACATGGCCAACCTGCTCAACTGGTCCAACAGCCAACTCGGTCTCCAGTACCGGTCGGTGGATGTGGAGCTGGGCAAGTTCTCCTACGACCCCACCGAGATACCCATCCTTTACGCCACCGGTCACGACAGCTTCGAGTTCAACCAGGAAACCCGGGCCAAGCTCCGCCGCTTCCTCTTTGACGGGGGCTACCTCATCGGCGACGCCTGCTGTGGTTCCAGGCCCTTCATCGACAGCTTCCTGGCCGAAATGGAAGCCATCTTCCCCCAGCGACCACTGTTCAAACTGCCGGACGATCACCCCTTCTTCAAGTGCTTCTACCCCATCGGGAACGTCAACTACCAGGTCCAGGGCAAGGGTCGCTACACGGCCTTCCCCGAGCTCATGGGCATCAACATCGGTTGTCGCCTGGCCGTCTTCTTCAGTCCCTTCGACCTGAGCTGTGGCTGGGACGGTCACACCCACCCCACCGGGGCCCGCATCCTGCCCGACCACGCCCGCCGACTGGGCGCCAACCTCATCACCTACGACCTGGCCAACTACCAGTTGGGGCGCTTCCTGAGCACC
>CAZIBA010000499.1:0-1599 GCA_964536795.1 uncultured Planctomycetota bacterium
CCGAGTCCATCAAACGCCTCCGAGGAGAGAGGCTGGCGGCTTTCCCACTGCACCATTATGCTCAGGAGCGAGGCCCAGGCGCAACGCTTTTCCCCCGGCGGGGCGACTGCAGGGGCGGGCCTTCCGGGAAGGCGAATGACGGGCAAGCTCCTCCGCCGTAGCCCCAAGGACGAAGCCGGAACCGACCGCGCCCTCTTTTCTCCTGACAGTCGGACCCCTCGTTCGTATAAGGGAGGGGCAGGGGGAGCGTGTCGGAGGAGGCCGGGACGGTGATGGAGGTGTCGGCGGTGGCCGAAGAGCGGGAGCTCATCCGTCGAAGCCAGGCCGGGGAGCGTGAGGCCTTCGGGGCCCTCGTGCGGGAGTACATGGACCGCGCCTACCGGGCCACCTACGTCCTGGTGGGCAACCACGCCGACGCGGCCGAACTCTCCCAGGAGGCCTTCGCCCGGGCCTACCGGGCCCTGGACAGCTTCAACGTCCAGTGCCCCTTCTACCCCTGGTTCTACCGCATCCTGCGGAACGTGGCCTACGACCGGCTCCGTCGTCGGCACCTGGAGCCGGTGGCCACGGACCCGACCGGTCCCGCCTTCGCCCAACCCGTCGCCAGCGATGCCGACGACCCGGCCGTGCTGGCCGAACGTCGAGAGGCCGCCCAGGCCTTGCAGGAGGCCTTGGCCCAGCTCCCCTCCGGGGAGCGGGAGGTGACCTGGCTGAAGTTGGTGGAAGGCCTGAGCTACCGGGCCATCGGCGAGCAGGTGGGGGTGTCCCAGGCGACGGTGGCCGCGCGGGTGGCCGCTGCCCGCAAGAAGCTGCGTCAACAGTTGGGGTCGTACCTATGAACGACGAACGAACGGACTGCCAGGCCTTTGACGAGAAACTCGTCCGCTACGTGGACGGGGAGCTGGCGGAGCCCGACGTCGAGGAGCTCCGCCGACACCTCACGCAGTGCACCCGCTGCCAGGAGGAACTCCGCACCCACCAGAAGCTCCGCGACCTGGCCCGGGACCTCTGGCGAATCGAGCCGCCCGAGGAACTCTGGGACGAGTACGTCCAAGGGGTCTACGGCCGGATGGAGCGCGGTCTGGGGTGGGTGCTCCTCATCGTGGGGGCGGTGGCCCTGATTCTGGTGGGGCTGTGGTACTACGTCACCGACTTCCTGCTCGACCCCAGCCAGGGCCTGGGTGAGAAGGTGGGGGTGACGGCCCTCATAGCCGGCCTGGTGGTGCTTTTCCTTTCGGTGTGCCGATCGCGTCGACGCGAAGCGCGCACCGACCGCTACAGGGAGGTCATCCGATGATCGTGGTCACCACCGAGACCGTGCCCGGTCGGCGCATCGTTCGCACCCTGGGCCTGGTCCGGGGCAACACCATCCGCACCCGCCACCTGGGCAAGGACATCCTCGCCTGCCTCAAGAACCTGGTCGGCGGCGAGGTGATGGAGTACACCAAGATGATGGCCGAGTCCCGGGAGCAGGCCATCGACCGCATGATCGAAGATGCCGAGAAGTTGGGGGCCAACGCCATCGTCGCCACCCGCTTCACCACCGCCAGCATGATGCAGGGCGCCGCTGAACTCCTGGCCTACGGCACGGCCGTGGTC
>CAZIBA010000499.1:1699-2769 GCA_964536795.1 uncultured Planctomycetota bacterium
CAGCATGATGCAGGGCGCCGCTGAACTCCTGGCCTACGGCACGGCCGTGGTCGTCCAGGAGCAGGAGTGACGCAAGCCCGGGCCCGATCCGCCTCCCTCCTCAGGACGACGCTATTCCAGGAGTCGGTGGACCGCCTGGGCCAGCTCGTCGGGCCGTTGGGAGCCGATGAGGAGGTGGGAGCCGTCGGCGTAGTCGATGCGGACGCCCCGGTTCCCACTGGCAGTGTAGGCCCGGCACCCCCGCCCGCCTTTGATGCCCCAGCCGCCGTAGTCCCGAACGGGACGGTAGGTCACAGCCTCACACCGGGTCACATTCGCCAGGGGTATCCGGCGGAAGGAGAGGTGCAAGGGGAAGAAGCGCACGTAGAGGCCGTCGGCGCGCACTTCGATGACCAGCTTCGGAGAGTAGAGGAACAGCAACAAGGCAACGCAGATGGTCGAGAGGACGATCTGGGGACCTACGAAGGGCCAGTAGATCTCTCCGCCCCTCAGCCCCCGGTAAACGCTCTGACAGAGCGGGAACACCCAGGCAAACAGGACGACGAGCAGAACACAAAGCATCGTGACCCGGAGCCAGCCCGGACCCAAGCGCTGCTCCTCGCGGAAGATGACTTTTTTGCCTTCAGTCACGACTCCTCTCCCGTTCAGCTCAGAGCCGCCAAGCAGGAATCGGGACGCCCACTGGTGCGCCTCGTCGCTCCCGCTTCGGCCACCACGCGTCGCTCCACTATTCATACGTCGAGGGGGCTGACATTTCTTCCAGAAAATGTGGAACCTGCATCCCTGTCCCCTTGGTCGCCGCGCTCTGCTGCATTTCCTGAAGCTCACCCGCCCGTCGGCTCACGCGCGCAGCGCAGGACTGACGTCGACGACACGTTGACCGGACGCCAAGCGGGCGGTATAAGGCTGGGAGCCCCAAGCCAAAGGAGGGACAGATGCGCACGGGACCCAAGGTGGCGACGCTGGTCAACGAGTGGACGCCCATAGAGGCCGGGAGCACGTTGGAGTTGGCTGGTTCTCGACTGACGGTGACGGAGGTAGGAGGGCCGGAGTTGGTGCGCTCCCGACTG
>CAZIBA010000500.1:0-2765 GCA_964536795.1 uncultured Planctomycetota bacterium
AGGTGAACATGGAGTGGTAGCTCATGCTCTCCTGCCAGCCCCCGTCACCGGCGTTCAGGACGTTGTGGGCCGGGATGAACATCAGGAGCTGCTGCTCCAGGCCGTCCAGTACCATCTGCTCGGCCGCAGCGTCGTCGATGCCCTCCCCGTAGAGGGCGATGCCGGCGTAATGCACCTTTCCCTGTTTGAGGTAGACGTGGTTGTTGCTGGGAGGCTGCTGCCAGAGGCTGTAGACCTGCTTGGTGCACTCGAGTGCCCGGCGGCCGTACTTCTGGCGCTGGGCGGGGGTGAGGTCGTCGTAGAGCCAGTCGTAGCCCAGGGCCATCGACTTGGCGATCCAGGTCCAGCTCCACTCGTCCAGGTCGTTCTCACAGAGCCAGTCCATCTGCTCGATGATGGGGGCGAGAAGCTTCGGGTCGCGCTTTTCGATGCGGTAGACGACGATGCGGGCCTGGAGCTGGAGCGTGGGCTGCCAGCCACCGGTGGTGAACTCACCCGTGTAGGCCCAGTCGCGCAGCGCCTGGTAGACCTCGGCCACCTCCGGGCTGCTCTTGATGCGCTGGCGCACCGCCTCCAGGTCGGCCTCGCCACGGATGAAGATGCGCGGGTGTCCCTTGGGGATGAGCTTCAGCTTCGGCCGGAGTGACTCCTGCCGCTCCGCGTCCCGGCTGCGAAGCTCCGGCCAGTCAGCCCAGGCCACCAGAGGCACCAGGGCCACCAGTACACTCGCCAACACGACTCGCTGCATCATCCTTCCCACGTCCTTCCCTCCACTCAAACCAATGTCTGTCGTTACAGACGTCTTTCTTCCAGACTTGTTCTATCCCTCAGCGTAGCAGGCGAGGATTTCGCCGAAGTAGCAGCGGTGGAAGTCGCCGGCGGGGTAGGCTCCGGTGCGGATCTCCTCGGTGAGTTCCTCGGGCACGACGTCGTTCTTGTGCACCACCACGCACTCGAACTGGATGGGGCACTCGTCGATGAGGGGCGCGGGGACGTGTTTGGCCGGGACCGCTGTCAGCTTTCTCTCGGCGAACTTGTCGTGCTCGCGTCCGGAGACGCTGCCACAGAAGACGGTGGCCTCCCGAAGCTCGTCGGAGGGGACGTTCACGGTGAAGGCGTCGGTCTCCTCGATGAGGGTATAGGTGTATCGGCTGGGGCGGACGTAGACCACGAAGATGGGTTTGCTCCAGTTGATGCCGGGGGTACCCCAGCCGATGGTCATGGCGTTGGGCTTGCCAGAAGCGTCCTGGGCCGCCAGCAGGAGTCCCATCTCCCCCATAACCCGCACCGTCCGCTCCAGCACCGTCCGGTAATCCACTTCCTGCTTGGTCATACCGCTCCCTCCCTGGTCGCTTGAGACTACTGGAAGAGGTCCGTGCTCAGGTACTTATCCCCGCTGTCACCGAAGATGCCCACGACGCATCGTCGTCCCTGTTCCACCTGTTCCCGCATGACGTGCATGACCGCCCCCGAGCTCATCCCCACAAAAAGGCCCTCCCTGCGGGCCAGCTCGCGGGCGACCCGGAAGGCATCCTCATCGGCGATGAGGGCGCGCTCGTCGATGAGGGAGAAGTCCACGATGGGGGAGGCGAAATCCTGGAAGTTCTTCAGCCCCTGGAGGCGCGAGTCGGGGTGGGGCTCGACGGCCACCACCTTGATGGCCGGGTTGGTCTCCTTGAGTCGACGAGCGACGCCGGTGACCGTACCTCCGGTGCCCATACCGGCTACGAAGGTGTCCAGCTCGGGCATCTGGGCCAGGACCTCGGCGCCGGTGGTAAGGTAGTGGGCCAGGACGTTGTCCTGGTTGGTGAACTGACCCAGGAGGTAGTGGTCGGGGGCCTGGGCCACCTCGCGGGCCCGGGCGATGGCCCCGTCGGAGCCCTCGTCGGCGGGCGTGAGCACGAGCTCGGCCCCGAAGGCCTGCATGATGCGCCGACGCTCCCGGCTCATGTGCTCGGGCATCACGATTAGGGCGCGGTAGCCCCGGTAGGCGGCCACCGCGGCCAGGGCGATGCCGGTGTTGCCGCTGGTGGCTTCCACGATGGTCATGTCGGGACGGAGCTCACCGCGCTCGGCGGCCCGCTCCAGCATGAAGTTCACGATGCGGTCCTTGAGGGAGCCGGTGGGATTGTAGAACTCGAGCTTGGCGCAGAGCTGGGTCCCGGGCACCGGGTCCAGGGCCCGCAGCTCCACCATAGGGGTGTTGCCGATCGCCTCTAAGAAGCTGTGGTAGACCATTCCTCACTCCCAATCCTTGGCTGGCGAAACGGCCCTGTAGTATAGCTCAGCCCCACCCCCGCCTCCAAGGCAAAGCCGGGCCCACGCAGGGTCATTCAATTCTCGCCACTGAGCCATGAGGGCGACCATCACTTGCCCCATATCTTGTGTATGAGCCGCCGGGGAGGTGGCCTCGAGGCCCCTTACCACAGAGAACTAAATGACCCTGCGGGCCCCCGGCCCATACGGGCCGGGGCACACTTCTCCTGGAGACGGGTGGGCGGGCGTGCCCGGCCTCCCTGTTCGGGAGGGCGGACGTTCTCACAGCAGGCGTACGAGGTGTCCGCCCGTGGACGCACCAGGTGGGCTTACGGTCAGAAGTAGACCGAGTGGCCCTGACCCATGAAGAAGATGGTGTCGATGATGGCCCCCAGACCGGCCCCCGCGAAGTGACCGATGATGAGCCCCAGGAAAAAGGGTCGCGCCTTCAGGAACAACTGCAGCCCACCCAGCTTGATGATGACCGCCTTGATGAGCCAGGCCAGGAA
>CAZIBA010000501.1:0-2763 GCA_964536795.1 uncultured Planctomycetota bacterium
ACCCCACCGAGGGCCTGGCGGTGGCCGAGTACGTGGTCGTCTACGCCGACGGCACGGAAGCGATGCTCCCGGTGCGCGGCAGGTTCGAGGTGAGGATGGCCGAGAGCCCGGGTCCGCCCTGGCTGGCCGTGCCGTTCAGGATGTGGGAGGCCGTCGACCCGGTCAACTACCCCAAGGAGATGGACTGGGCGCGCGCTCAGACGGGCACCCGTGGCACGCACGGGTCGCCGTTGGTCTGCGCGGTGCCGAACCCCCATCCGGAGAAGGTGCTTCGTGCCCTCGTCATTCGAGGCCTGTCGGCATCCCCGCTGGTGGTGGCGGGGCTGACGCTCTACCAGGGCGGCTCGCACCCGCTTCGGCACCTGCCCCGACGCAGCTACCGCGTCAAGGTCCCCGGCGGGCCGGCCGAGGTCGAAGAGGCCGAACTGGACCTGGGCGGGGTGGCTCGCATCGAGAAGACTGGCGGGCCGCCGGGCAGCAAGTGGCTGTCCTCGCCTTACGTCGGGTTGGCCAGAGCCGAGGAACCGGCCCGCGGGGACGAACGCCTCATCGAAGCGTTCGGCTCCGAGGATGCCACGATGTCGGTCACGCTCAGCGGCAGGAAGAGGCCGGTGAAGTTCTCGCTGGGTGAAGCGTTCAACCGGGGTTCAGCACCCGGTTCTTCCGCTGGGACGAGGCTGGAAGTGCTCGGCAAGAGGCGACAGTGGATGCAGGTCACGGTCGTCGACGCCTCGACGGGCCGGCCGACGCCCGTTCGCGTTCACTTCGCCGGGCCGCGCGGCGAGTACATTGCTCCCTACGGGCACCATGCCCAGATCAACGGGGGCTGGTTCATGGACTACGGCGCGGACGTCATAGCGGGTGGACGGAACTTCGCCTACGTGGCCGGAACGTTCACCACCGACATGCCCGTGGGCGACGTCTACGTGGAGATCTACAAGGGCTTCGAGTACGAGCCCACGCGCACCAGGGTGACCATCAGACCCGGTCAGAAGGAACTGAAGCTGACCATCAAGCGGGGCAGGGACTGGCGCAGCCAGGGCTGGGTGACGGCCGACACCCACGTCCACTTCATCAGCCCGCACACGGCGGCGCTGCAGGCCCAGGGCGAGGGTGTCAACATCGTGAACCTGCTGGCTTCCCAGTGGGGGAGGCTCTTCACCAACGTGGGCGACATCCGCGGGCGGGTGAACGTGCTCGAGGAGGACACGTTGGTCTTCGTGGGGACCGAGAACCGCAACCACATGCTCGGCCACATGTCCATGCTGGGCACGAAAGGGTTGCCTGTTTACCCCATGTGCGCCGGTGGCCCGGGTGAAGCGTGGGTCGGCGACCCCGACGTGGTGGCCATGGCTGAGTGGGCCAGGGAGAACAAGGCCAAGGGCGGGGTGGTCATCCGCCCGCACTACCCCTACTGCGGGCACACAGAAGACCCCGTCCCCATCTTGAAAGGACTGGTTGACGCCCTGGAGATCAACCCCACGCGCGACGGCGGCTTCCCCGTCCAGGAGTGGTATCGATACCTCAACTGCGGCTACCGCGTTGCCGTGGCCGGCGGCACCGACAAGATGGGAGCCTACTGCCCACTGGGCTGGATGCGCACCTACGCGTTGACGGACCCGAACCGTCCCTTCAACTACGGCAACTGGGCCAAGGCGGTGCGCGCCGGCCGAACCTTCAGCACCAGCGGTCCCCTCATCGACATGGTGGCTGACGGCAAGCACATCGGCGACACCATCGAGGTGTCCCGCTCGGGAGGGACGGTAGAGGTCGATGCCCAGGCCGAGAGCTCCTGGCCCCTGGGCAGGATCGAGATCGTTCACAACGGCCGCGTGGCAGCCTCCGAGGGTGCCTCCCGAGGAGCGAAGAAGCTCAGGGTGACAGCGAAGGTTAAGGTGTCAGGCAGTGGCTGGATTGCGGCCCGTTGCTCGGGGTACGGCCGGCATCCCGGTGCCTACCTCGCCGCGCACACCTCACCCATCTACGTCAAGTGCGGCGACACCCGCGCCTTCGACGGGCCAGCGGCCGAGCACATGCTGGCCCTGGTTGAGGGAGGCATGGAGTACCTGCAGACGATGGCGACCGTGTTCGATGAGGCGTCGATGAAGCGCATGGTCAGGCTTTTCAAGGAAGCCCAGCAGGAACTCAAAGGGCGACTGGTGGTGGAGGCGGCTCATACCCACCACCACGGTCGCGGACAGTACCACACCCACGGCCACGGCCGGCCAGCGGACCATAAGCACTGAGGGAGCCGACCGCAGGGCCCGGCCCAGTCGAACGAAAGCCTCGGACGATCCAAGCTCGGCAGGAGGTCATGCGCCTACGAGCTGGCCGACCTGTTCACCGGCACGCAGCGGAACACCACCGTTATGATGGACATGCGGATAAGCGCGGATTACACCGAGCCCTTCGGCGGCCTCAGGCCCGTGAAGATCACCTACGTCTGGGAGGAGAACGGCGAGGAGAAGCGCGACGTCCACGTCGCCACGCGCCCCGAGGAGACCTACGCCATCAGGTGCGCTTCGAAGCCGCTGATGAAGTCGATCGTTCTCCAGCTCGCCGAGTAGTCCACCGAGGCGTGAGGGGGCGCGCCCTCAAGGGATGACCGAAGCTCGCTTCTCGTAGAATCCCTGGCTGTGTAGGCCCTCGTCCCCGTCCCTAACTAACACCCCGCAAGATGGTGCCTTTTGTGCCCCGCTGGGCTAAGATGTCTGCGGGCACTTACCGGGAAAGGGGGAGGGAAATGGGCGAGCAACACCGGTT
>CAZIBA010000502.1:0-2755 GCA_964536795.1 uncultured Planctomycetota bacterium
CCGGGACTTCCACCGGCCCGCAGGGCGTCCACCAGAAAGATGCGCCCGTACTCACGCAGGCTCCCCAGCACGTCCACCAGGGCCGTGCCGGCGTCCAGCAGGGTCACGTAGGGAGGCAGGTACTGTTTGCCCAGGGCCTCGACCACGTGCACGCCCAGGCCATCGTCGCCCATCAACAGGTTACCGGCCCCCACCACGACCACCCGCTCCTCGCTTCTCTCGTCTGCGCTCATTTCACACCACCCGGAACTCGCTCAAGCTTCGTCCACGAACAGTCACCAAGTGCACCGCGCAAGCCAGACAGGGGTCGAAGGAACGAACCACCCGCACCACCTCGAAAGGCTGTTCGGGGTCGCGCACGGTAATGCCCGTCAGGGCCTGCTCCATAGGCCCCGGTTCACCACTGGCGTCGCGGGGGCCGGCGTTCCAGGTCGTGGGCACCACGGCCTGGTAGCGGGCGATGCGACCGCCCTCTATCTTCACCCAGTGACCCAGGGCCCCGCGCGGGGCCGCCGTCAAGCCCATCCCCACGGCTTCCTCAGGGATGTCGAAGGCTGCGCAGTGGGGCTCACCGGGCTCCAGTTCCAACACCCACTCGGACATTCGGTCGGCCACCAACTTGCACTCCAGGGCCCGGGCCAGGTGCCGACCCACGGTCGAACGCAACGTCGCCGGTTCGGTCGACAGGGCCGACAGGGCCCCGTCCACGACCGCCTTGACCCCCTCATGACCGCTGGCGTAGGCCACCAGCATCCGGGCCAGCGGACCCACCTCGTGGGGCTGCCCGCCGTAGCGGGGGGCCTTGATCCAACTGTAGCCGTCCTCCTTCCCCGGCTGGGGCACCGTGGTCTCCTCCGCCGGCGGGCCGTCGGTGCCGGCCTCGTACCAGGAGTGGGCCACCGATTCAGCAATGGCGTCCGGGTCGAGCTGGGTCAGCTCACCGTCCTCGCTCAGACGACCGGACGGGAGGTAGCGCTGACGCCGGGCCGGCGGACCGGCCAGCGAGGCCAGGTCGAACCCCCCGTAGGAGACGTAGCGGCCGGACCCCAGGCCCTGCTCGAGGTGGTCGCCGTAGCGTCGGCCGACGGTGAGGACGTCGGCCACGTAGCAGTCGTCGATGAACTGTCTGATCTCGTTGAGCTTCCACAGGAACTTGGTCATCTTGCTCACCGTGGGCTCGCCCGTCACCCCGCCCGGCACGATGCCCATGTTGTGGGGCATCTTGCCCCCGAATATGCTGGACATCTCGTGGGCCAGTCGGCGGACGGCCAGGGCCCGCACGTAGTGGGCAGCCAGGGCCACGTTCTCGTCCTTGCTCAGCCGGTAGTCCCCCTCCATCCGGGGCAGGAAGGGACCCAGCTCACCCCGCTCGATGAACTGACGAAGGCTCCGCAGGTCGGCGTCCTCACCCTCGTAGTCGGCCACGGCCGTCAGGTCCACGTAGTCCAGCGCGGCCAGGTGGTAGAAGTGGAGCACGTGACTCTGGATGAAGTTGGCCCCCAGCATGAGGTTGCGCAGGATGCGACCGTTGTCGGGGACGTCGGCGGCGACGCCCAGGGCCTCATCCAGACACAGGCTGCTGGCCGTGGCGTGGGCCGTGGGACATACCCCACAGATGCGCTGGGTGATCCGGGGTGCATCGAGAGGGTGACGACCCTTCAGGATCATCTCCAGTCCGCGGAAGAGGGTGCCGGTGGTGTAGGCCTCCTTGACCACACCGTCGTCCACCACCGCTTCCACCTTGAGGTGACCTTCTATGCGGGTCACCGGGTCGATGACGATTCTCTGCATCCGTCCGCTCCTTCTCTCACCCGCCTGTGAGCGCTCAGGGTCGGGGTCGTTCGGGCTCACTTGGTGCTGACGAAAAACTTCTGCAGCCGCTCCTCGGTGATCTTCTCGAAGAAGGGCTGGAACTTGTCCGGGAACTCCGGCTCCACGCAGCCGATGCAGGGGTGGTTGTTGCCGATGGGCCAGTTGGTACCCCCGTTCCAACCCCGCAAGGGACAGTCGGAGTAGGTCACCGGTCCCTTGCAGCCCAACTTGTAGAGACAGCCTCCCTCACCCAGCCTCTCGGCGAACTTGCCGGCGTCGAAGTCGGCCCGGCGCGGGCAGTTCTCGTGGATGAGAGTGCCGAAGAACTCCTTCGGTCGCCCCAGGTCGTCCAGCTCCTCCGGCCCGGGAAGTCCCCCCAGAAGCACCCGGGCCACCGTGCCCACGAACCAGTCGGGGTTGGGGGCGCAGCCGGGCACGTTGATGACCGGTGTCCCGATGCCCGCCTCGGCCAACACCTCCGACACGGACTTGCAGCCCCCGGGGTTGGGCGAGGCCGCGAACATCCCCCCGAAGGCAGCGCAGGTGCCCAGGGCGATGACGGCGTCGGCCTTCCCGGCCAGGGCCAGGGTCTTCTCCAGCATGGTCACTTCCTCACCGGCCATCGTGCCCACGCCGCCGTACACCCCCCCGTCCCGGGTGGGCACCGAGCCCTCGACGACGAGGAGGAACCCCCCCTCGGTCTCGGCGGCTGCGGTCACCTCCAGGGCTGCTTCACCCGCGCCGGCCATGATGGTGGGGTGGAAGCGCAGGTTCACGTGGCGGCCGGGGACGACGTGGTCGATGAGCACGTTCTTGATGCTGGGGCTCTCCGCGTTCAGCACCGACACCGAGCAGCCCGAGCAGCAGGCAAGCTGCAGCCAACTGGCCGGGAACTCCATGGTCTCGCTCAATCCCCTTCCTCCTCCGAGGTGACAAGCCAGAA
>CAZIBA010000503.1:0-2748 GCA_964536795.1 uncultured Planctomycetota bacterium
GTCCTGGCCCTGGGTGAGGTGGACGAGGAGAAGTACGCCACCGCCGCCGGGGCCATCAACTTCGGCTTTCCCACCATCGCCGACACCGACATCCCCGAGATCCTGCCCACCGGCGTCTGCACCTACGAGCACGTCGTGAGCAACGTCAGCCACGAGGAGATGGTGGACCGGGCCGTAGAGGTGCGCGGGCTGAAAGTGAAGGTGAGTGAGGTCCCCATCCCGGTGGCCTACAGCCCGGCCTTCGAGGGTGAGCGCGTCCGCCGGGAGGACATGCACATAGAGATGGGCGGTCGGTCCTCAACGGCCTTCGAGTTCCTCACCACCCGCGATATGGACGAGGTGGAGGATGGGAAGGTCGAGGTCGTCGGTCCTGATATCGACAGCGTGGAGGAGGGTGGGGCGCTGCCCCTGGCCATCATCGTGGAGGTGGCCGGTCGGCGGATGCAGACCGACTTCGAGCCCATCCTGGAACGTCAGATCCACCCCTTCCTCAACGAGGCCCACGGGGTCTTTCACATGGGCCAGCGTGACATCGCCTGGGTTCGCATCTCCAAGGAGGCCAAGGAGGCCGGTTTCGTCCTGGAGCACATGGGCAAGATCCTCCACGCCAGGCTCCACGACGAGTACAACGCCATCCTGGACAAGGTGCAGGTAAGCATCTACACCGAGGAGGACCAGGTCGAGCAGTTCGTGGAGACCGCCCGGAAGGTGTTCGCCGAGCGTGACGCCCGGACGAAGGGGATGACCGACGACCAGGTGGAGGTCTTCTACTCCTGCGCCCTGTGTCAGAGCTTTGCTCCCAACCACGTCTGCATGATCTCCCCCGAGCGCAGTGGCCTCTGTGGGGCCTACAGTTGGCTGGACGGTCGTGCGGCCTACGAGATCACCCCGGCCGGGGCCAACCAGCCGGTGCAGAAGGGTCGGCTGATGGACGAGACCCTGGGCCAGTGGGAGGGGGTCAACAAGTTCGTCTACGAGAACACCAACAAGATGCTGGAACGGGTGAGCATGTACTCGATGATCGTGGACCCGATGACCTCCTGTGGGTGTTTCGAGTCCATCTCGGCCGTGCTGCCCTCCTGCAACGGACTGATGATCGTGCCCCGGGAGTTCGGTGAGATGACCCCCTGCGGGATGAAGTTCAGCACCCTGGCCGGCCAGGTGGGTGGTGGGGTACAGACGCCCGGCTTCATGGGTCACTCCAAGCACTACATCAGTTCGCGCAAGTACGTGTCGGCCGACGGCGGGCTGGCCCGGGTCGTCTGGATGACCAGCCACCTCAAGGAGGAGATACGGGAGGACGCGAGCCAACAGGCGGAGGCCCTGGGTCTGGGTGAGGACTTCCTGGATAAGGTAGCCGACGAGACCGTGGCCACCACCGAGGAAGAGGTGCTGGCCTACATCACCGAGAAGGACCACCCGGCGCTCAAGCTGGACCCCATGTTTTAGGCGCGGTTCTGGGCACCGTCGCCGCTGCTTCGTAGCTGGTTGCTGACCTGTGACCTATGACCGGAAAGGTCTTGACCTGACGCCCTTCGGCCCCATCGCCAGAGTGGGAGGAGAGGTATGGCACTGAGTGGCTTGCAGATCTTCAAACTGCTTCCCAAGACCAACTGCGGCGACTGCGGCCGGCCCACCTGCCTGGCCTTCGCCATGGCCCTGGCCCAGAAGAAGGCCGCGCTGGAGGAGTGCCCGCACGTGGGCGACGAGGCCAAGGAGGCCCTGGGCGCGGCCTCGGCTCCACCCATCAAGCTGGTCACCATCGGTAGCGGCGAGGGGGCCCTTCAGATCGGGGAGGAGAACGTCCTCTTCCGGCACGAGGAGAAGTTCTACCACCCGGCCGGGGTGGCCGTCTCCATCTCCGATGAGCTGGAGGAAGCCGACCTGGGCGAGCGGCTGGCCGCGGTCAACGACCTGCGCTTTCACCGCGTCGGCACCGACATCCAGATCGACCTCGTCGAGGTGCGAAACGACAGCGGCGACCAGCAGAAGTTCGCCGCTGCGGTGGCCCAGGCCACTGGGGCCACCGACCTCCACCTCGTGCTCACCAGCACCAGTCCCGACGCCCTCCGGGCCGCCCTCACCGACGAGGTGGCGGTCAGGCGGCCCCTCATCTGTGAGGCCACGCCCGAGAACTGGGAGGCAGTGGCGGCCCTGGCCACGGAGAAGAGCTGCCCCCTGGCCGTCCGGGCCGACGGCCTGGAGAACCTGGCCGACCTGACGGAGAAGCTCAAGGGCGCCGGTGTGGCCGAGATGGTCCTCGACCTCACCGCCGACGGACCCCTGGAGACCATCCAGAACCTGACCCGGGTACGACGCCTGGCCCTCAAGCGCGCCTTCCGTGCACTGGGCTTCCCCACCATCGCCCGGACCCCCGTGGCTGACCCCGCTGCTGAGGTCGCCTGGGCCAGCGCCTTCATGGCCAAGTACGCCGGTGTCGTGGTCACCCGCTGCACCGGGAAGGCCGAGCTCCTGCCCCTGCTCACCGTGCGCATGAACATCTACACCGACCCGCAGAAGCCGGTCCAGGTGGAGCCCGGGATCTACCCGGTGGGCGAGCCGGGACCCGACTCCCCCCTGATGTTCACCACCAACTTCTCCCTGACCTACTACTCCGTTGAGGGCGAGGTGGAGGCCAGCCGCGTGCCCGCCTACATCCTGGCCGTGGACACCGAAGGCACCTCCGTCCTTACCGCCTACTCCGGCGACAAGCTCAACGAGAAGGTGGTCAAAGAGGCCCTGCTGAAG
>CAZIBA010000504.1:0-2746 GCA_964536795.1 uncultured Planctomycetota bacterium
TACGACCTCCTGGCCGTTCCCGTGGTCAACGGGGAGGGCGTGCTGGTGGGCATCATCACCGTGGACGACATCGTCGAGGTCCTGGAGGAAGAGGCCACCGAGGACATCTACACCTACGGTGCAGCCGGTGAGCACCTGGACTACCTCTCGGCCAGTCCCCTGGCCCTGGCCCGACAGCGGTTCCCCTGGCTGATGGTTCTGGTCGTGGCTGCCTTCCTGAGCGGCTTCGTCCTGGAGCGGTTCTCGGAGGTGCTGACGGCCGTGGTGCCACTGGCGTTCTTCATCCCGCTGCTGTGTGGGTCCGGTGGAAACGCCGGCACCCAGACCACCACGGTGATAATCCGTGGTCTGGCCACGGGCGAGATCACCCTTGGCGACACCCTGCGCGTGACCCGGAAGGAGGCAGCGGTGGGACTGTTGGTGGGGCTGGCAATGGGCGCCCTGGCTGGGGGACGGGCCTGGCTGGTCAATGGTGACCTCCGGTTGTGCCTCACCGTGGGGCTGGCGATGGTGGCCGCGGTGGTGGCGGCCAAGAGCATCGGGGGGTTTCTCCCCATGGCGCTGAAGCGCCTGGGTTTCGACCCGGCCCTGATGTCGGCCCCGCTCATCACCACCATCCTCGACTCCCTCACCCTGACCATCTACTTCAGCGTGGCGGCACACGTCCTGATGTGAGGCCCGTACGGGGCAGGGACTCCGGTCACCCAGGGCTGCCTCCCCGAGCTGTTGGTTGACTTGCCCTTTCTCGTCGTTATACTCCCTGCACTCGTGGGCCTGTGGAATGCGCACCGACAGCGAGGAAAGCAGCGGGCAAGAGGACATGGCCGTGACTGATGAACTCCTGCTCAGCGGGGGTGCTGTCAGAGTTCCCCTCGCAGATGGACAAGCAGCGGAAGCCCTGCTCATCCGCGACGGGCGGGTCCTCGCCGTGGGTGCTCAGGGGCCGGTCTCGGCCCAGGCCGGGGCTGAAGCCGAGCGGCTGGATGTCGGAGGCGGGTGCGTGCTGCCTGCCTTCCGCGATGCCCACGTCCACCTGAGCAGCCTGGGAATGTTTTTGAGCCAGTTGGACCTCTCGGGTGCGGACAGCCTGGCCGAGGCTTTGCAGCTCATTGCTGAAGTGGCCCGGCGCCTCGGCCCGGGGGAGTGGCTCCGGGGAGGCCGTTGGAACCGCAATCGCTGGGCCGATGGACAACCCACCAAGGAGGCACTCGACCGTATCGTCCCCGACAACCCCGTCGCCCTGCCCAGTCACGACGGTCACAGCATCTGGGTCAACTCGCTGGCCTTGCGCCTGGCGGGCGTCACCAAGGACACCCCGTCCCCTCCCGGTGGCACCATCTGGCGGAACGCCGACGGCGAGCCCACCGGCATCCTGAGCGACGCGGCCTCAGGACTGGTCCGCCAGCTCGTGCCCGAGCCCTCCGACGCTCAGGTGAAAGCCGCCCTCGCCGACGCTATCCAGCACGCCCTCCGGTTCGGCGTGGTTCGGGTGCGCAACTGCCAGGGCTTGCGCGAGCACAGGCTGCTCCGGGAGCTGGGCGCTGAGGGTCGGCTGCCCCTGTCCGTCGCCTCCAGCATCCGTCCCGGCGAACTCGAGGAGGTGGCAGGAGTCCTGGCCCGTCGGTCTCCCGGCGATTCGGTGTTAGTCCAGAACCTCAAGCTCTTCGCAGACGGTGCCCTGGGGAGCCAGACGGCCCTGATGCTGGAGCCCTACGAGGACCCGAACCTGGGCGTGGGACTGGAAGTGACCCCACCGGACGTGCTCCGGGAGCGGGTGGCGAAGGCGAGCGAGCTCGGGCTCCCCGTGGCCGTGCACGCCATCGGCGACCGGGCCGTCCGCCAGGCACTGAACGCCATTGAGAAAGCAGGTCAGCCTGGACTGAGCTACTCCGTCGAGCATGCCCAACTCATCCAGCCCGACGACTTACCGCGCTTTGCCCGGCTGCGGGTGACGGCGTCGGTTCAGCCGTCCCACCTGCTCACCGACGTCCCCATCTGTGAGAAGCACTGGGGCCAGCGGAGCCGCTTCGCCTTCTCCATCGGGTCGTTGCTCCGCTCTGGGGCGCGGGTGGTCTTTGGCTCCGACGCGCCGGTCGAGCCCATCGACCCCCGCAGGAGCCTCTTCGCCGCTGTGGTCCGCCGCACCCTTGCCGGCTACCCCGAGGGGGGCTGGTACGCGGGGGAACGGGTGTCGATGCAGACGGCACTGGCCTGTCATACAGTGCCCGTCGACGTGGGCTCTCGCGCTGACCTGGTGGTCCTGGCCCGCGACCCGTTAGCCGAACCGGCCGAGGGAATCCTTGACAATCGGGTGCTGATGACCATAGTCGAGGGCCAAGTGGTGTACCGTGCCGAGTAGGGTGGTCTGACGGAGACCCATCCTACGGGAGGAATGGCAATGACGCAGTCCGCGTCACCGACGAAGTCCAGCGTCTGGCTCATCTACCACAGCCGATCGGGCCACACCGAGAAGCTGGCCCAGGCCATCGCCGAGCACCTGAGGAAGCTCCCGGTGGAGGTGACGGTGAGCCGATGGGACCAGGCCGAGCCCCAGGAGCTCCTGCGTCACGACGTTATCATCCTGGGCTCCCCCACCTACTTCGGGAACGCCTCGGCCGAGCTCAAGGGCTTCATCGACCGGAGCATCAGCGTCTACCGTCAGCTTGCCGGGAAGCGCGGGGGCGTCTTCACCACGGCCGGGAGCGCCGGGGACCTGGACAAATGCCTCACCGCCCTGGGCGGGGCC
>CAZIBA010000505.1:0-2743 GCA_964536795.1 uncultured Planctomycetota bacterium
GACCACTCTATAGGCCCCGATGGACGTTGTGCTCTCCTCATCCACGGCTCCCACGTCCAAGAGCTTCATCAGGGCGGCATAGAACACGAAGCCCGGCAGCCAGAAGAGGTACCCGTACCTGAGCGCCGACAACAGGCCGGGCTCCACGGCCTCCGAGGCCAGCTTGTCCACCATGGTGTAGCCCACGGTGCCGGCCGCGGCCAGCAGCATCCACAAGATTGACTCATGCAGGTAGTCGCGCAGGCTGAACTCCCGGAAGGAGCGTCGGGGCGCAAGCAGACAGCCCAGGGCCACCAGCGCCATCCCCAGCCAACCCGCCGGGGTCGGGAACCGTCCCCGCAGGATGTCGCCCACTCCCACCAGGAGCACGGGAACGGCCCCCACGACCGGGTAGACCACCGTGAAGTCGCCCGAACGGTAGCCGTGGGCTAAGCCGAAGTAGTAGAGCGTGCAGAAGAAGCCCGAACCCACTGCCAGGGCATACACCTGTGCCGGCAGATGGCCCAGCAGCACTTCCGCCACGGCAGTCGGCGCCAGGCCCAGGACGATAATGACGACGTGGGCGCGGTAGAGGATGCGTGGCACACTCGCCTTGCGCTGACGAGCGATCAGGTTCCACGCTGCATGCATCACCGTGGAACTGACCACCAGGAGTAACGCTAACCCGCTCATCGCTTCCCCGAACCGACAGGAAGAACACCGACCACAGACCGTGGACATGTGGCACGACCGGTCTCGTCCGGCCGTGATCCGGGCACGGGCGGGCAAGACCGCCCGTGGCACACACCACACACACGACGGACCACCGGCTGCGGGCACTCCATTTCCGCTTGGTGCGCTATTTCAATCCGTAGAGTTCCACGGGGTTGTCGTGGAACATCTTGCGGGCGAGGTCGAGGGCTGCGTCCAGGCTCAAGAAGTCGTGAGCCACCTTCTCGGCCAGGACGTCGGCCACGCAGGAACGGGCCATCACCAGGTGCCCGTAGATGAGTTCGGGGAAGCCCACGTCGGAGCCGAAGCCCAGCAGGCGGTACGCAGGCACCAGGTCGATCCATTCCGAAAGCGACTGCCTGCTCCCCTCCATCGAGATGACGTACATCCAGGCCATGTTGAGATAGACGTTGGGGTAGTGCTTGCCTAACATCCCCATCATTCGGGAGTATGGGTAGCCGGCGTGGAAGAGGTCGAAGCGCACCTTGGGATAGGCTCGAAGCAGCGGCAAAAGATGCAGCGGATCGGAGAAGGGGATGTGACCCCAGTTGCCCTGGACGCCCGTGTGAATCTGGAAGACCAGACCCATCTCCTGGGCGAGCCCGGCCAGCCAGTAGATGATGTGGTCCTGGAAGGCCTTCTCCTCGGCCTCGGTGAACTTGCCCTTCCTCAGTGCCTTCTGATAGACCCCTGCGGCCTTCCGCTCTGAGACGGGGTCGCTTGCCAGCGTCCGCCAATAGGCGTGGGCCA
Source organism: uncultured Planctomycetota bacterium (assembly GCA_964536795.1). Lineage (GTDB taxonomy): Bacteria > Planctomycetota > DG-23 > CBDVDV01 > CBDVDV01 > CAZIBA01. The sequence continues at coordinate 1,462 of CAZIBA010000505.1, forward strand.
GCTTGATGCCCACCGCGCCCCGCTTCCGGTAGTCCTCGGTGACCTTGACCAGGGCCTCCTTCACCCGCTTCAGGCTGCCCAGGCGCATGCCCGATCGAGTGGCCAGTTGCTTGCGCTCGGCCGGGTGCAGGAGCCGGAGCGCCCCTTCCATCCGGAGCACTGCGGTGAAATACTCGGGCTCCCAGTCCTGGAACCAGGGGACGTTGCGCACCTGGGTCTTGAGTCGGCAGACCTTGGTGGTGACGTGGTCGTACCAGTCGGGGTCCTGGGTTTCTGTGCGAATGCGGGAGTTGAGGCGCTTCCAGTTCCGGTCGGTGACGTCGTCACCGCGGAGGCCGAAGAGCTTCTGGTGTGTGACGATGACGTGGCGCCAGTAGGAGACGTTTCGGGCCCGCTCCAGGACGGCCCGCAGGCGGGGCCAGCGCTCCTCGTCGGTGGTGCAGCCTTCGTAGATCTGCCCCCCGGCCGTGGACTGGATGTCTCGAGCGAAGTAGCCCATGATGCCAAAGAGGTCGAAGCCTCCTTCCGCCTTGTAGTAATCCCTTCGCAACATCGTGTGCGAGTGACAGTCCACCGTCTCGAGTGACTCCAGTTCCTCCAGCACCCGTTCCCGCACCGACAGCTTCTTCTTGGCCACCATGGCTCCCTTCCTCTCTTGCGGTCCGACCGGACCAAGGCGCAGCCTCACGGCCGGACAAGACCGGCCGTGGCACAGCGCGCCATCATCGCTCCTCTCAGAGTAGCAGCTCCTAACGTCGAAGAGGGACAGGGCCCAAACCCTGTCCCTACGTGGTTTATGGTGGGGACAGGACCACGGTCAGAGCGTCTTTCGGAGGCAAATGCACCACGCACTGCCCTCCGGGCGCTGGGGGGACCAGGCTCCCCCGGTCCGGGGGGAGAAGCTGAGGAACCCTTTCGCCCGGGGTCAGAACGACGCTTGCTCGCTGGTCCGTGGGATTGGCCAGGAGGACGTAAACCGTCTCGCCGCGGGAGCACATCCGCCAGCGCACCTCACCCGGTTCGGCCTGGGCTTCGACCTTTACCTCTTCGGACGGGGGTGCATCCTCCAGCAGCGCCGATGTCAACCCCTGTATCTCTTCCCCTAACTCCAACGCCTCCTGCCAGCGCGCTTCCTTGCCCGGGTACACCTGGGGGGGACTCTCCGTCGGGGGCCCATGGTCATCGGGCGGTTCTCACTTGTCTACCGGGATCTCGAGGGGGGTGAGCACTCTCTCGGACCGTACCCTATCACGGTCGAGGTGGTGGCGAGCGAAACGCCGGT
>CAZIBA010000506.1:0-2739 GCA_964536795.1 uncultured Planctomycetota bacterium
GGCGTCTTTGTAGCTGTCACCCATACTGAAGGAGAGGGCGGAGTCAGCCGAGGTCACCACGCCGCGAGCGAAGAGCACGACGAAGAAGATAACGGCACCAGCATAGCCGATGGCCACCAGGTGGTACCAGATGTACTTCCAGGGCTTGGGATAGACGTAGCTGAAAGCCCGGCTGATAGCGTCGAAGCTGTCGCTTCCCTCAGCGCTGACGGCCGGGAACATCAGCGGCCAGCCCACGGCCAGGCCCACCAGCAGGAGCATGATGATGAAGCCGGCCAGCAGGTAGAGCGGTGTGGTGAGGAGCGCGACAAGGAAGTTCGCCACGGGCCAGCGGGCGATCCACCCGCCCACTGCCATAACGAGCAGGAAGAAAATGATGGCCACGACGGGAGCGAGGATGCTCCAGACGTAGTGCCGGTAACGGGCGCAGGCGAAGCCCAGGGCCTCCTTCATCCCGATGCGTTCGTCGGTGGCCAGCTCGACCACAGCGCTGCGGGTGATGGCCCCTCCGAAAAAGGCCCAGACCAAGGTGAGCCATACGATCCGGCTCGCACAGATGACCGTGCCCTCGGGGAGCTTGCGGAAGATGAGCGCCAGGCCGGCAACGACGACCAGCGTCCCGACCAGGACGAGGATCCTCTTCACGCCCAGCTTCCCCTCGGAGCGCAGGGTGCTGACAAGAAGCAGCACCCACACACCCAGACCGGCCACGGCGATGGGCACGCCGTTGTCCATCTCCTGGAGCTCGTTCAGGGCCCAGATACCCAGAAGACTCACCAGCAGGCCGCAAAAGGCCAGGGCGATCTTCCAGACGTCCAGCCCCAGACGGAAACCACGAAAGACATCCAACCAGTTCTGCTTCAGTTCCCGCATTCCGTCCTCCCTTCCTCTGGTGCACCCGGCCCTGGACGAACACGAAGGGCCGACGGCTCCAAGGCCGCCAGACCGTCCACCACGGAGACGTCAGAGGGGAGTCAATCCCCACCTTTCTCAGTGGTGCCCTCGCCCTTCGACGACGAACTTCCGGAGTCGCTCGTCGAAGAGCCGGCCGTCTCCTCCTTGGCCTTGCGGTGGTACTCGGGGCTTCGGTAGTCGGTCTGGTAGAAGCCGGACCCACGGAAGAGCACCGCGCCCCCGGCCCCGATGAGCCGACGCAGCTTCACGCGACCACACTTCGGACACTTCCGCTTGACCCCATCGTTGATGGACTGAAAGAGCTCGAACCTGTGACCACAGGCCTCGCATTCGTACTCGTAAGTTGGCATGCCGCTCCTCGTCGCCTTCCGTCAGGTGATGTCCAACTCAGCGCCCCGAACCGACGGGGACTCCCGTGAGTCCCCCTCCTCCGCTGTCGGCGCCTCTTCCTGGGGCCCCCGGGTCACCCGGACCCGGGATGGCCGCAACACCCGGTCGTGCAGATGGTAGCCCCGTTGCAGCACGGCCGTCACCATCCCCGGGGCCCGCGCGCCAGCCGGCTCCACCTCCACGGCCTCGTGCTCGAAGGGGTCGAAGGGCCGACCAAGGGCCTCGATGGGAGAAACCCCGTAGCGGGTGAGGGTCTGGGCAAGCTCCCGTCCTACCAGGTCCAGGCCCTCCAACAGGGCCTCCAGGTCGCCCGACTCCCGGGCGGCCTCCCTGGCCCTCTCGAAGTTGTCGATGGTCGTCAAGAAATCCTTGAGGAAGTCCTCCAGGGCGTACTGCCGCCACTGCTCGCGCTCGCGCTGGACGCGCTTGCGGTAGTTCTCCAACTCGGCGGTCACTCGCTGCAGACGGTCGAAGACACGGTCACGCTCTTCAGCGATGGCCCGCAGCTCGGCCACGTCCTTCTCCAACTCGCTCAGGTCAGCGCCGATCTCTCCTTGCTCCGCTTCCTGGCGACCGGCGGAGGACCCGGACGTGGCGGCCTTCTCCTTGGCCTTTCCCTTAAGGTCCTGAGGCCCCTCTTGCTCCTTTGCCGCCTTGGAACTCATACAGACCAACCTCCTCGCGACCCTCCCCGCAGAAAGGGCTGAAGAAGCCCATCGCGGATCGGGTTCTTGGGATTGTAGCAGTGGATATCGACCTCGCCAAGCAAATTCTATCGATTTTGAGAAGCGAACAGGCCCTTCACCTTTTCCAGGAAGCCCCTGCGCTCGGGGCCGGGCTTCTGGCCCTCCAGTTCGGCCAGTTGTTCGATGATTCGGCGCTGCTCGCCCGACATCCGCTTGGGCACCTCAACCGTCACCTCCACCAGGAGGTCCCCACGACGACCGCTGTCCAGATCAGGCATCCCCCGTCGGCGGACCCGAAGCACGGTCCCGGGCTGGGTGCCCTTGGGGACGGTGACCTGGGCCGTCTCCCCGTCCACAGCGGGGACGGCCACCGTGGCTCCCAGCGCGGCTTGACTGTAACCCAGGGGGAGTCGGCAGTAGAGGTCTCGTCCCCGTCGCTCAAAGAGTGGGTGGGCCTTGACCAGCACCAGGACGTGCAGGTCGCCGGGCGGTCCCCCCTGCGGTCCGAAGTCCCCCTCGCCGCGACGGGCGAACTGCATCCCGTTCTCCACCCCGGCCGGGATGGTGAGGGTGAGTTCCCGTTCCCGGCTGGTCAGGCCCGAGCCTCGGCACGACCGGCAGGGGTGAGGGTTAACCTGACCCCGGCCGCCACAGGCCGGACAGGAGGTGCGCACGCGGAAGAAGCCGCGCATCACCTGGACCTCACCGTAGCCTCCACACTGCGGGCAGGTCTCCGGTCGGTGACCCG
>CAZIBA010000507.1:0-2732 GCA_964536795.1 uncultured Planctomycetota bacterium
CGGAGCTCCTCAATGACAGCTTCAACAATGTCCTTGGTTATCTTGCATCCAAGGAAAAGGTGGCACGGCCGAGTTCCGTGCTTCTCCTGGAGCGCCTTTAGCTCAGTCTCTATCTTCTTGTCCAGCCGGGCCAGCTTCCGTGAGCTGGCATCAGCGCGTTTGCCCCTGGACGGTTTGGCTGAGCGTTCTCTGCGTGACTTGGCGGTCATAGAAACCCCCTGACCAGAATAGTGGCCGACGGTTCTTACCCTCAACCAATCATAGGACATTCGGCCCTAGCGCAAAAGGGAAATCCTCTCTACGTCTCGTCGGTGACGTCTCCTTTGAGGATGGGTTTCCTGGGAGGCGCGGGGTGCCGGGCCGGGACGGGGAAGCGGATGGGTTTGGGGCGTCGGCGGGCGCGGGGCTGGCCCCCGGTGAGGATGTCGCCGATGACCTTGCCTTGAGCCTGGGCCGGGCGGGGGATGCCGATGAGCTCAGCCACCGTGGGGGCAACGTCCACAGTGAAGGCAGGTCCCACGTCCTTGTCCTCCCGAGCGTAGCGTCGGCGGATGCCCGGGCCGGCGGCGATGAAGCCCCCTGAGTTGGTGGACATCCCAGTCTCGGCCGTGGTGATCTGCGGGCCGTGGTTGGCTCCGGTCCGGTCGAAGAAGAGACGCTTCTCACCCATCTGGAGCACTTCCAGTCCCGTCCAGCAGAAGCCCGGGCCGTACATGAAGAAGACGTCGCCCCCACCCGGTCCCCAGACCCCGAAGTACAGCGCGTCCTCCTTCTTCAGCGCCAGGGGGATGGCCCGTCGGCCGTCGGTGGGGTCGTGAAGGCTCAGGAGCTCGTCGATGACGGCTTCCCGGAGTTGGTCGTAGTCGCTGGGGTCCACCACCCCGGTGGGCTCGCGGCCCTTCAGGTTGACGTAAAGGTGAAGCTGGTCGAAGTAGAGCTTGGTCTTGGTGTAATCGTAGTCGTAGCGGCCATTGGGGAGCTTCTTCACGGCCAGCCAGCCCTTGTCCATGAACCGTTTGACCAGATTGACCGACCGGCGGTTGGGCGTGTCGGCGTGGTCCGCTACCACCAAGATGACGGTGTCGTCGCCAGCGGCCTTGGAGACCTCGCCCACCATCACGTCGGCCAGCTCGTAGGCCATCCTCATCTTCTGCCAACCTTCGGCCTCGCGCTCCGGGGAGTAGCCTGCCGCGAAGGGGTCCACGTACTGGAGGTAGTGGTGGTTCAGGTGGTCCAGGAGGTGGAGCTGCTGCACGTAGAGGGCCGTCCCCCGCCGACGCATCAGGTACCGGGCCGCGCGGCCCACCCAGCGGGCGAAGTAGCCGAACTCCTCCCGACAGGTGGTTTCGTCACACAGGCCGCCCGTGTAGCTCCCCCAGGCCGGTTCGTTGATGTAGGGGCCGAAGCGTTCGACCAGTTGCCTGCCCACGGATTTCGGACTGACGAACTCGTCCTGGGCGACCACGTGCGGGTGGTAGAGCCACAGGCGCTTCCCGTCGGCGCTCAGCTCCAGGAGCTTCCAGCGCAGGGCCCCGCGCCGACGCTTCTTCCCCACGTCGGGCAGATCAAGGTGGAACGTCTCCCCGAGCCAGTCGCTCCACTGGCCCGGCCTGAGAGTGGCAAGGGCCCGCTTGGCGTCCTTCGTTCTGCTGAGAAGGACGCGGTCGTAGCCCTTCCGCCCGGCCAGGACAAGGGCGTGGTAGGTGACGGGTTTGCCCCGCTCCTTGGTCACGACTTCCAGTCTCGCTTCCAGCGCAGGTCGGCCTGACGCTGGCAGGTTCTTCCACTCCCTGGCCCGTGTCAACTCCAGAGGCACGATGCGGCCGCCTGCGTCGTAGCTCCGGAAGCCCTGAGCTGGGGCCACCTCGAAGAAGTAGGCACCCGGGCTCTGGAACCAGTCGATGTGCACCACGCCCTTCGTCGTGGGAGGATAGCCGACGAAGTTCATAAGTACCGAGCCCTCACCGGCCCGGGCGGCCGCTTCCCACAGGTACTCGGCCGTGCAGATGTTGGAGCTCATCGCTTCGGGTCGGTGGACGTTGGCGGGGAGCTCGCCCGGCACGTGGTCACCCCACATCACCACCCCGTGGGTGCCCGGCCAGGCGCCGGTGGCGATGGAGGTCCAGTTGGCCGGGGTCTGGGCCGGCGGCACCGACACCAGCCTGCCGAAGGCGCCCCGACGGATGAGTCGGCTCATATTGGGAAGCCGACCCTCCTCCGAGAACCTCCTGACGAACTTGGGGTCCATCCCATCCAGACCGATGATGAGTGCACGCTTCGCCTTGGCCACTGTCACTGCCTCCTCAGATAGAGACCTTGTCAACTCCTCTCTTCCTTCTACCGCTTTTCGGCGTCGTGTCAATTGCCGACGCCGCCGGGCGCGTTCACTGTTGACCGCAGCCGACGTGGGGGTAGCATACAGGGGGACTCAAGGCCACACGAGCCAGGCACAGGTAAGGAGGAGTCATGGAGAGGGAGGCCGCTTGGGAGCTGCTCAAAGAGAACGTCACCAACAGGAACCTGCGCAAGCACTGCCTGGCGACAGAGGCGGTGATGCGGGCCCTGGCCCGCAGGCTGGGCGAGGACGAGGAACTCTGGGGCCTGGCCGGGCTGGTGCACGACGTGGACTACGACCAGACGGCCGATCAGCCCGAGCTCCACGCCGAGTTGGGGGCCCGGATGCTCGAGGAGCGGGGCTACTCCCCGGAGGTGGTAGCCGCTGTGCGCGCTCA
>CAZIBA010000508.1:0-2725 GCA_964536795.1 uncultured Planctomycetota bacterium
CGGCCTGGGCACAAAGCCCCCTCACCCCAACCCTCTCCCAGGGGGAGAGGGGATGGGTGCCACCCAGGGCTCTCCCTCTCCCTCTGGGAGAGGGCTGGGGTGAGGGCAGCGGTCCAGTCAGAGCATTGACTCCTTCCAGCAGGTGTGCCACGGCCGGACTTGCCGGCCGTGCAATAGCACAGCACAGATACCCCCTGGTGGGGTGAGCAGATGTGCGCGTGTCCGCGCTAGCCGGTGCGACTTCCTGAGCTGCGACGTTTCGACATGTGACCTTCGCTGAGGTGATCGATGGCAACCTACGTACTGAAGATCGACGGTGACGTGATCGACCTGGCCCAGGCCGCGCTGTCTCTCGAGGAGCTGGCGTTCTCCTACAAGGTCGGGGCCGAGCTCACCTTCCGTCAGGCCAAACCCCACCACCAGGCCGACTTCCTGGAAGAGGACGATGCCGAGCTCTCCGTCGACGGCACGGTGGTGTTCCGTGGCCGCATCGTCCAGCGGGACCTGCACGGCGAGCCGGGGGCCGAGTTCGTGGGCTACCGGGCCCGGGGGCTCAGGGACCGGGCCGGAGACGTGGCCGTGGTGGACCCGGTGACGGGCGTGCCCGAGGTGACCCTGAACGCCAGCCCCCAGGACGAGGACAACTGGCAGGCCGGCCGGGCCCAGCTTACCTGCGGCGAGATGGTCAAGTGGCTCATCGACACCTTCGCCGACGAGCTCGTCGCTGCTGGCGTCCTGGTCGAGCAGGGCACCCACTACCTCCAGGCCGAGCTCGACGACCTGAGCGCGGTCCCGCCCGAGGTGGTCTTCCACGAGATGAACGTGGATCAGGCCCTGCTGACGGTGCTCCGCTACCAGGCCGACCACGGCTGCCGCATCGACCCGGCCGCCCGCACCTTCCGCTTCCCCCGGTTGAGCACGCTGGCCGAGCACACGGTCACCATCGACCAGCTCCCCCAGGGGGCCTCCGACCGGGTGCTGGCGAACCTGCTCCGGCCCACGACGGCCGACTGCTACACGGCCTACGAGATACGCGGGTCGCGCCAGCTCACCCCGGCCGTCCTCTACCTCTCCGACGGCGACCTGGAGGAGCTCTGGGACGACGGTCTGGAGGCCGACTGGTCCCTTCCCCGGGCCTTCGGGGAATACGAGCAGCGGGACGCCGGCTCCGACCCGGCCATCCAGGGCGACACCCTCACCGACACCGGCAAGAACTGGGAGACCGACGAGTGGGTGGACGGCTTCCTGAGCCAGCGTGCCGAGACCCAGAGCGGGGCCGTCCTCCTGCGGGCCTACCGGGTGCTCTCCAACACGGCCACCCAGGTGGTGGCCGACGGCGTCCTGCTGGACCCCCCCGACACGCTCACCCACACCTACGAGCTCTACGCCGGCGTCTGTCCCTACCGCTACGTCTGGAGTCGCTACCGCATCGCCGACGAGGCCAAGCGCCAGGTGGTCCGGGAGATACCCGTGGTCTTCCAGGTGGCCAACGGCTTCTGGCTCAGCCATCCGCTGCTGGAGCGTCTGATCACCATCGGTCAGGAGGAGAGCTGGGTACCGGTGGAGGCCCAGGTGTTCTGCGACGGCTCGGGGGTGCTGCTGACGGCCACGCCCCTCTACACCGTGGCGGAGGGCGAGAGCCCGCTGGTTCCGGGAGAGGCGGCCGGTCCCCAGGACGTGCGCCTGCGCTGTGCCTATGCCTCCGGGTCGCTGCTGGCCCGCTATCCGGAGACGGGATACACCGGCAGCGCCTACACCGACGCGGGGCTCACGCGCGTCCGCGTGCGCTACGTCTCCGACTTCGTCCTGGACAACGACAGCGAGCAGTACCGCGACCTGGCCCAGCAGCTCCTCGCCCCCCTGAAGGACGTCGACTACCAGGGCGAGGTCCCCCTGGCCGGACTTCTGTGGGACTTCGCCGACCTGGCCAACCGCATCAACGTGAGCGGACGCGACCGCGACGACAACCCCATCTCCACCGGCTTCGAGGACGTTGCCGCGCCCCTGGCCGCCGTCCGCTACGATTTCCTCCGTCAGCGCACCACCCTGGTGCTGGCCAGCAACGTGGCCGCGACCGTCTTCGGGGCCCAGACCCTCGAGGAAGCACGCCTGGCCCAGTGGGAGGCCCAGGTGGGGACACTGGGCGAGCGCTGCCGACAGCTCCGCTGGGCGATGCACGTGGCCATCGGCCACCCCCTGCAGAACGACGGTGGCGCCCGCGCCGGTGGCGACCAGGGGGCGGGCGGCCCACCCCCGACCACCACCACCTCCGGCTCCAGCTACTCCACCACGACCACCAGCAGTGAGCCTGCCTCCACCACGACCAGCGGAGCCCCTGCCACCACCACCTCCGGACCCCCGCTGACGACCACCAGCGAACCCCCCGTTACCACGACCTCCGCACCAGCGACCACGACGTCCGCCGGCTCCCAGATCGAGCAGGAGTGCTGCCCGGGTGGCGCACCTTTCCGCTGGGGCTTCTCCTGCGCGGGCTTCGACAGCATCATCTGGGATTGCGTCACCTTCAACGGTCTAAGCGGCGAGCTGGTCTGGAACGGTGTCGATTCCTGGAACTATGGCCCTGACGGCACTGGCCGTTCGCTGAGTTTGGAATGCTCCATAGATGAGCCGACTGGATGCACAATATGGCACCTCGCAGCTGACGTAGGTGAGGATTGTTCCTGTACCTGGACCAGCTGGGAGGACTGTTCCCTTGGGGCCAGTT
>CAZIBA010000509.1:0-2712 GCA_964536795.1 uncultured Planctomycetota bacterium
CCATGTGGGTAACCTCACGCGAGAACAGGACTTACGGAAACTGGGGATGAGTCAGGCTTGCCTCTGTGCACGACGGGTCTGCGCGCCGGCAACCGTCTTGACCGCTGCTGCTGCCTTCCGGTAGGATGACCGCCAGGCGACCATCGTATCTGCAAGCGAGAAGCGCACTCTTATGACCACCCGCTGGCTGGTCCAGCCCCGTCGAGACAACCTGGAGCAGGCTCTCAGCCGCGCCCTCCGCACCTCCAGGCTGCTGGCCCGTCTCTTGGTCAACCGTGGGGTGGACAGCATCACATCTGCCCAGGCCTTCCTCTACTCCGGGCTCAGCGACCTGGAGGAACCGGAACGCATCCCCGGGATGACCGAGGCCGTCGCACGCCTGGCCCTGGCCGTCGAGCGTGGGGAACGCGTCTTCATCTTCGGCGACTACGACGTGGACGGCCTCTGCTCGACCGCCGTGCTGGCCAGGCTGCTCCGCCCGCTCGGTATGGAGCCACGGTACTACGTCCCCCACCGCATCGAGGAGGGCTACGGCCTCAACCGGGCAGCCCTGGAGTCCATCGCCGAGAGGGGTGCCGACCTGCTGGTCACCGTGGACTGCGGAATGGACGCCTGGCTCTACGAGGAAGTCCTTCGCCGGGCGCCCTACGACCTTCTGGTGGTGGACCACCACGAGCCCCACCACCCCATCACCGCCGCCACGGCCGTGGTCAACCCCAAGCTCGCCGGCGAGGAAGTGACCTTTCCCGACCTGGCCGGGGTGGGCGTGACCTTCAAGCTGGCCTGGGCCTTGGCTCGCCGGCTCACTCCGGAGGGGCTGGGCCAGCAGCAGATGACCGACCTCTTCACCGAGCTCGCCGCCCTTGCCGCACTGGGCACGGTGGCCGACGTGGTGCCGCTGCTGGGTGAGAACCGCATCCTCACCCGCCTCGGCCTCCAGGCCCTTCAGCACTCCCGTCTCCCCGGTCTGCAGGCGCTGCTGAAGGAGGCCGGCCTCACCGGTCGTGACCTCCGGGCTGAGGACATCGCCTTTCGCCTGGGGCCCCGACTCAACGCCGCCGGCCGTATGGGAGAAGCCGAACTCGCCCTCGAACTCCTCACCACCGATTCGCCAGAGCAGGCCGGCGACACCAGCACCAGGCTCGAACAGCACAACCGTGTCCGCAGACAGCTTCAGGACACCATCGAGCGTGAGGCCCTGGAGCAACTGGCCGCCGCTGACCTGGCTGACCGGCGGGTGCTCCTTGTCGGCCAGGAGGGCTGGTCTCCGGGTGTCATCGGCATCGTCGCCGGTCGTCTGGCCGACCGCTTCTACCGACCCGCCGCCGTGGTCGCCATCGACGGGGAGCGGGCCCGGGGTTCGGCCCGGAGCGTCCCGGGCTTCCACGTCCTCCAGGCCCTGAGGGGCTGCCAGGACTGTCTGCTGGAGTTTGGCGGTCACGCCCAGGCCGCCGGCTTCACCCTGCGGAGCGATAGGATCGACGAGCTCAGGGAGCGCCTGGAGGCCCTGACCGGCGACCTGCCCGAGGGGCTTTGGCAGCCCTCTCTGTCCGTCGATGCCGAGGTGGTCCTCGGGCAGCTCAACGTCGCCGTGGTGCGCGAACTGGAACGCCTGGAGCCCTTGGGGGAGGGGAACCCGCCACCGGTGCTGGCCTCCCACGACGTGGAGGTGGCCGGTGAGGTCCGCCGACTGGGCCGTGAGGGCAAGCACCTGAGCTTCTACGCCAACCAGGGGGGGAGCGCCCTGCGGGTCATCGCCTTCGGGATGGGTGAACGGGCGGCCGAGCTCACTCAAATCAGGCACGGCTGCTCCCTGGCCTACACCCCCAAGCTGAGCACCTTCAGGCGCAGCGAGCCGGAAGTGGAACTGCACCTGAAGGACTTCCAGCCGTCACCCGGGGAGGGCTGATCGATGCGCGGGCGCCTGCGGGTCTGCGTGGTCATCCCGGCCTACAAGGAGGCCGGCCACGTGGGACCTGTGGTCAAGGCCGTGCTGGAGCAGGTGGCCGACGTGGTGGTGGTGGACGACGGCTCACCCGACGACACCGCCGAGCGAGCGCGCGAGGCCGGCGCCCACGTCGTCCGTCACCCCCGCAACCGGGGCAAGGGAGCTGCCCTTCAGGCCGGCTTCGATTACGCCCTCACCCAGGGTTACGACGCCGTCGTCGCCCTGGACGCCGACGGCCAACACGACCCCGCTGAGCTTCCCCTTTTCCTCCAGGCCCTCCGGACCGCTGGGGCCGACGTCGTCCTGGGCTCCCGAATGGCTCGACCCACGGGGATGCCCTGGATCCGCCGATGGACCAACCGCACCACCAGCGTCATCCTCAGCCGACTGGCCAAGCAGGAAATCCAGGACAGCCAATCGGGCTACAAGGCCATCCGGGCCGCGGTGCTCCGCCGGGTGCGGCCCAGCCGCGAGGGCTTCGACGCCGAGAGTGAGTTTTTGGTCAACGCCTCCCGACTGGGCTTCCGCATCGCCCACGTCCCCATCCGCACCATCTACGGCGCAGAGACCAGCTCCATCAACCCGGCAATGGACACCTGGCGCTTCATCAGGCTCTGCCTCACCTTCATCCTCAAACTGGGGCCGGCAGCGCGTGCCCCGGCCGGTCTTGTCCGGCCGGGCCACCCTCCGCGCCCCAGACAAGGGGCTTCAGCCCCTTGCCTCGCCGACCCGCGCCCAAGGGGGCAAAACCGTGAGTGAGGACC
>CAZIBA010000510.1:0-2707 GCA_964536795.1 uncultured Planctomycetota bacterium
TCCGGGCCGTCCTGACCGACGGGCAGGCGCCGGATGGCCTGGCCCAGGCCCTCGGCCGAAGCCTCTTCCCCGGCGGCAAGCGCCTCCGCCCCGTGTGCGTGCTGGCCACGGCCGAGCTCCTGGGTCGTGACCCGGCCCGGGTGATGGACCTGGCCTGCGCCCTGGAGTTGGTGCACTCGGCATCGCTGGTCCTGGACGACCTGCCCTCGATGGACGATGCGACCGTCCGCCGGGGCCAGCCGGCCCTGCACGTCGAGTGTGGTGAGGGGACGGCCATCCTGGTCGCCATCGCGCTCCTTTCCAGGGCTTTCGAGCTGGTGGCCCTGACCGGTAGGAAGCTCCGCTTGTCCCCTCGGGACACTGCGCTGATGGTCACCGATCTCTCCCAGACGGTGGGCGCCCAGGGCATGGCGGCCGGACAGTACCTGGACCTGACGGCCGACCTGACGGCCGATGACCTGACCACCATCGAGTTCATCCACAGTCGCAAGACCGGTCGGCTCTTCGTGGCTGCCTTCCGGCTGACGGCAGTCGCCGTGCGCGCCGACGAACTCGCCCGCGAGGCCCTCACCGGCTTCGGCCGGAACCTGGGCTTGGCCTTTCAGGTCACCGACGATATCCTCTCGGTAACGGCCACCAGTAAGGAGTTGGGCAAGAGGTCGACCCGGGACGAGACGCGGGTCAACTTCGCCACCCTCTTCGGGTTGGAGCGGGCCCGGGAGCTGGCCGGGGAGCTGGTGGAGACGGCCGTCCAGTGCCTGGCCCTCTTTGGTGAACGGGCCGAGTTCCTGCGCGACCTGGCCCGTTTCGTCCTGGAGCGCCGGAGCTGAGGCCGGGTTGGCTGCCCGTTCGCTGGAAGGAGCTGTGCTGTTGGAGAATGGCGAGACCCGAGGTCCGCTCGGAGAGGCGCGCGAGCGCACGGACGCCACACCCGACCCGGCCTGCAGGCGGGACCCCGAGGCCCTGCGCCAGCAGCTCCGGCAGCTCGGCTACCTGGCCAACCCCCTGCAGCGCTTCCTCATTGGCAACCTCTCCCGACCCGCCTCCCCGCTGGCCACCAACCTGGTGCTGGGGCTGAAGGTGGGGGTGCTGGCCGGGCTGCTGGTGGGTGGGCTGCTTCTGGTCGGTTTCCTCCTGGCCCATCCCGAGCTGGCCTCGGCGCCCGGGGACGTGGTGGTGGTGTCGGCCTACGCGCTGGGGTTGGTGGTGGCCGCGCTCTCCACGGTGAGCATGGTGGCCGGGCTCCTCATGCACCTGGCCGCGCGGCTCAGTCGGCGAGCGCTGCCGGTGGTGGAGTTGGTGGCCACGCACGGGGCGGTGGTGGCGACGGGAGCGGTGTTCGTCTACCTGGCCTTCTGGTGGCGGGCGACGCGGGGCGAGCTGGGTATGGCGGCTCTGGGCTGGCCGGACGCCTTGGCCGCGTCCGCTGTGCTGGTGGTCTGTGTGCTGCTGGGGTCCGCGCTTCGGGCCGGGGGGCGGGTACTCGTGGTGCGGGTGGAGAAGCTGGCCCCTGCACCGGTGCGACGGGCGCCGGTCTGGCGGCTGACCATCCTCCTGGGGCTGGGGGCCGTGGTCTTCTTCCTGGTAGGCTACGTCGGCGTGTACGGCTCGGCCGACGTGGGCGGCAAGCCCGTGGACTTCCAGACCCGCTACGCGGGCGCGCGGCTGTACCTAATGGCCATCGACGGCCTGAGCTACGAGGAGGTCCAGCGCCACCTCGAAGGGAACCCGGGAAGTTGGCTGGGGCACGAGGCCCCGGTCGCTCCGCTGGGGGTCCCCGAGGGCATGAACGCGGCCACCCTGTGGACGACGGTGGCGACGGGCCTCCCGCCGGCGCTCCACGGCGTGGAGAGCTTCGAGACCACCCGCATCGCCGGGCTGGCCCACTACGTCCCCTTGCGCAGCGGAGGCCCCGGGCTGGAGGAGGCACTGCGGGTGCTCCTTCCCTCCTTCGGTTTCGCCCGGCAGGCGCCCATCAGCAGCGTCTCGCTCCGGGCCCGGCCGTTGTGGGACATCTTCTCGCAGAAGGGCCTGCGGGTGGCGGTGGTGAACTGGTGGGCCACCTGGCCGGCGGAGGAGGTCCGAGGCGTGGTCATCTCTGACCGCACCTTCGCCAAACTGGACTTCGCCAGCCGACGGGGCACCGAGGAGCCGACCTTCGAGAGCGAGACCTACCCGGAGGACGCCTTCACCGTTGCCAGGGAGGTCCTGAAGGGGTTGGAGGCGCAGCGACCCGCTCTGGTCTCGGGGCCTGGGTCTCAGGGCGAGGGTCTGGCCTCGGTGGGCTTCGCTATGGACCGCTTCCACCAGGAGCTGGTCCTGGAGCTTCTAAGGCGAGCGGGGAGCGATCCCTGGCCCAAGGAGTACGACTTCCTGTGCGTCTACCTGCCCGGCCTGGACATCGCCCAGCACGAACTCCTAAGTGCCGCCGACCGTTCCAGCTCGACTCAGTTGGAGGAAGCCCTGGCACAGTTGCGCGGGCAGGCCGGAGACCTGGACACCTGGCTCGCCGGCCTGGCCCGTGAAGCAGCCGGGCACGGCGCGACGGTGATGGTGGTGGGTATGCCCTCCCGTCGGGACCGGGGAGGGGAGCGCCACACGGCTTCGGGGTAGACTCCTCGCGCGCGGGGATCGCGGGGGAACGTGGTCGCCGGTCGACCCGCGGCGCCCGATCGCCCCTGGTGATCTCCCGCGGAGATCGACCCCG
>CAZIBA010000511.1:0-2704 GCA_964536795.1 uncultured Planctomycetota bacterium
CCCGCGTCGGCGCCCTCGAAACTGAACAACCGCTTCACCTCGAAGGTCCCCGTGCCCTTGACCAGCCGGGCATTGTCCAGCCAGATGGTCGCAGGGGCACCCTCGGCGTCGGAGGCGAACTGGATGGCGAAGAAGGTCAGCTTGGAGAGGTCCAGAGGCTGCTGGTCGCGCTGGCGGACGAAGGCTCCGAGTGAGAAGGCGAGCCGGCGTGCCCCCGGCGGTAGCTTGAACTCGTAGTTGTACCGCTCCCACCAATCCTGCTTGCCGTCAGCGACGACGAAACCCGAGCAAGTGACTGGTCCGCTTTCCACGAAGACATCGATGACGAACTGGTCGAACTCACCCCACCGCCCGGCCGCGTTCGAGCCGCCAAAAAAGAAGAAGTTGGGGGAGAAGGGTTGATCGAGCGTGACTTTTCCCGCCTTCTCCCCCTGGGTAACGTGCTCAGCCACGTACTGAAGCTTGTTCGCGTTCTCGAAGTTCCCGGGCGACTCGAAGTCGAAGAGCAGGACCTCCCGTGCCTGCTCGCCCGCCCGGGCGCCGACAGCAAGCAGGGCGAGCACCCCAGCCACGATGATCACACTCGTTAAGACCTTCATGCCGACCCCTTTCCAATGACGAAAACCACCGTTCTCCGCCGGACATCCCCAGCATGCCCTGCAGCACGTTGCCGACCGGCAGAGAGGATCCCTCGCGCGCCTGCGTGCAGCATGTGTAGCGGATCTGTTCGTCGGTGTCAATCGGGGAAAGTCGGCCGCGTGACCCATCATGCGCCTCGCCTGACAGACCTTCCGAAACGTTCTGGGCCGGCCGGTCGGCAGATTCCCGCTAACCAGAGCGGAAGGGTCTCGCTCGTCCCGAGCTGCCTGGCGACAGACAGGGCTGGCCCCCGCCTTCGCCGAAAGGGCTACGGCGGACAAGCCCACGACGACCTCGGCTGTGCCTACAGCTTGGCGTCCCGTTGCTGCAAATTCGGGTCGCTACTCACCAATCCTTTGAACCTGCAACATGCCCGAGCGAGGGCCCCGAACGACACCACCGGACGCTCTGAGGATTCTTCGGCAAGTACAACAGTCGGAGGTATCATGCGACCCTGGGGAACTTGATGCTAGAGACGACGTCTGCTTCGGGCGCCGGGAGTCCATCCCGATTCGGCAAAGCCGGCTGAAACACGGTTTGGCGGAGTACTCTGAGGCGACGACGAGGGATCGATGGCCGACAGACGCAACGTGGTCCTTACGCCCATATCCACCACAGATGCTGAAGACCTACAATGGGCCCTTGGGAGGCGGCGGCCCTCCGATGGGAAAGGGGGTGCCGTTGGATCCAAGCACATCAGTCCGGGGACGCGCTTGACCTCGTGCCCGCCGAACGATAGGAGAGAAGGGCGCTTGCTTCGAATCAACGGGAAGGAGAGTCCGATCGATGGCGAAGCGCACACTGGCACTGCTGAGCGGCTCAGAGAGACAGTCAATCGCGTCCCCGCTATTCCCTCGTTTCAGCAAGAGGGCGATCAGTCGGGTGGTGGAAATGCTGGAGCGGGGCCGGACGGTGGCCCTGGGGCAACATGCACCGGAGATCAAGGAGGTAGAAGCGGCGCTCAGCCGCTACCATGGCGGCCGGCAGGCTCTGGCTCTCAGTTCAGGGACAGCGGCGTTGCACGCCGCGCTCATCGGTCTGGAGGTGGGTCCGGGACACGAGGACCTGGCGCATGGCTTCCGCTACTGCCGCGAAGAAGTGCCGACGGTTCTCCCAGCCAGGCGCATCGTTGCCCACTGGTGTCAGCCGATAGCTCCATCAGGTCAAGGTTTAGCGGATGGAGGGCGGCCATGAACAAGAAGTATGTTGTGCGGTTGACGGTGGAGGAGCGGAAGGCCTTGGGGGTGCTGGTCTCTACCGGCAAGGCGGCGGCGTACAAGATCAAACACGCCAACATTCTCTTGAAGGCCGACGCCGACGGGCCGGCCTGGACCGATGCCAGAATCGCGGAAGCCTTCGTTTGCCACGCCAGCACGGTGGAGAACGTCCGGCGGCGATTCGTCTTGGACAGCCTGGAGGCGGCCTTGGGACGCAAGAAGCGGGAGCATCCGCCCCGAGAGCGGATTCTGGACGGCGAAGGTGAGGCCCGGCTCATCGCCCTGGCCTGCAGCCAGCCCCCGGAAGGGCGTTGGCGGTGGACGCTGGAGCTCTTGGCCGCCAAGCTGGTGGAGCTGAAGGTGGTGGAGAGCATCTCGTACCAGACGGTGCGCCGGGCGCTCAAAAAAACGAGCTGCAACCACACCGCCGTCAGTGCTGGGTGATCCCGCCGAAAGCCAACGCCGGATTTGTCGCTCACATGGAGGAGATTCTGGAACGGTACCGGCAACCGTACGATCCGCGGCGGCCCTTGGTGTGCATGGACGAGCGGCCCACTCAGCTTCTGAAGGAGACTCGCCTGCCGCTGCCGGCCGCCCCAGGGAGACCGCAGCGCTGCGATTACGAGTACGAGCGCCGGGGTACAGCGGTCCATTTCCTCTTCACCGAGCCCCTGGCCGGCTGGCGAAAGGTCAATGTCCGACAGCGCAAGACCGCTCTGGACTGGGCCGCAGAGATACGGCAGCTTCTGGAGGTCGATTACCCGCAGGCGGAGAAGGTGATTCTGGTGTGCGACAATCTCAACACCCACAAGCTCGGTTCCCTGTATGAGGCCTTTCCCCCCGCCCAG
>CAZIBA010000512.1:0-2703 GCA_964536795.1 uncultured Planctomycetota bacterium
CGCCACCGGCGGCATCTTCATGTCACTTGAAGCCTTGACGGGGATACTCCTCATAGCCGGTCTGGGCGTGCGCTTGGCCTCGGCCATCGGTATGGGTCTGTCGGGCCTGCAGCTTCTTGTCTTCGGTTACGGCTACACCGGCGCGCTCGGCGCGGTCAGGCCGGTCGGCGCTCTGGACGAGCCGACGATGCGCGCAGCCCTGGAACTGCACCTGCCGCAGCTCGGCCTCTACGGACTGATGTTTCTCCTGCTCTTGGCCTGCTTGCTCACGGGGGCAGGCAAGAGCTTCGGTGTGGACGGGATGATCGGACGTGGGCGGGCCCGTCGGCTGGCCAAGGCTGCCGAAGCGGCTCCCTCGGCTGAGGAGCCACTCCGCCTGTAGACGTTGCTGGCCGGCCGGGACAGGCCGATGAAGTTCGCTCTCTGCAACGAGATGTTCGGGGACCGCCCCCTGAGCGACGCTGTGCGGGTGGCGGCCGAGCTGGGCTACGACGGGCTGGAACTGGCGCCCTTCACCCTGGCCCGGGACGTCCGCGACCTGCCCGACGACGAGCTTCACCGCCTGCGGGGCCTGGTGGAGGATGCCGGGCTGGAGGTGGTGGGTTTCCACTGGCTGCTGGTCAGCCCCCCCGACCTGCACATCGCTCACGTCAACCCGATGGTCTTCGAGCGCACCCGCCACTTCTTCCTGGCCCTCATCCACGCCTGTGGCGAGCTGGGCGGTCGGCTCATGGTCCTGGGCTCGCCCGGGCAGCGGAGCATCGAGCCGGGCTGGGACGGACCCAGCACCCACCGACGGGCCGTGGACTTCCTGCGCTCGGTCCTCCCCCGGGCAGAGGAGCGGGGCGTCACCATCTGCCTGGAACCACTCTCCCCTGAGGAGACCAACTTCCTGACCACCCACACCGAGGCCCTGAGACTCGTCCGCGAGATCGACCACCCCAACTGCCAGCTCATCCTCGACGTCAAAGCCATGTGCAGCGAGGAGACCCCCATCCCCGACATCATCCGCGAGTCAGCCGACCACCTGGCCCACGTGCACGCCAACGACGCCAACCGCCGGGGACCGGGAGCGGGGGACACCGACTTCCTTCCCATCCTGACCGCCCTCGGCGAAGTGGGCTACACCGGCTACCTCTCGGTGGAGGTGTTCAACTTCGACCCCGACCCCGAGACCATCGCCCGGGAGAGCATCGAGTACCTCCGTGGGGCCGCCGCCCGCACGGGAGCGTGAAGCAGGTGTAGCCCCAACACCCACTGGCCGATAGGAGTAGCAGAGACGCCTACGACGGACAAGCAGCCCCGTTGCCGAGAGCGGGACGCCACTCTGGTGGTGGCCACCCGCAACCGGGGGAAGCTGCGCGAGATCGCAGCCGTCCTCGACGGCCTTCCGCTGGTCGTGCGTGGACTATGGGAATACCCCGACGCCCCCGAGGTCCGGGAGACCGGCACCAGCTTCGAGGAGAACGCCTGTCTGAAGGCCCTGAGCGCAGCTCGGGCGACGGGCTGTCTGGCCCTGGCCGACGATTCGGGACTCCAGGTGGAGGCCTTGGGAGGAGGGCCGGGTGTCCTCTCCGCCCGCTACGCCGGGGAGGGGGCCGGCGACGGGGACCTCTGTCGCAAGGTCCTCTCGGAGCTGGTCGGTGTTCCCCGGGAGCGCCGGGGGGCCCGCTTCGTGTGCGTGGTGGCGGTGGCCCGTCCCCAGGGGGTCCTGTGGACGGTGGAGGGGACCTGCTCGGGGTACATCGCCGAGGAGATGCGAGGTCACGGCGGCTTTGGCTATGACCCCATCTTCCTTGCGCCGCTGCTGGGTCGGACCTTCGCCGAAGTGACGGCGGAGCAGAAGAACGCCCTCAGCCACCGGGGTCGGGCTCTGATAAGGGCCCGGGACAGACTGTTAGACGAGCTGCCCGGCGGCGGCCGGGGATATCAGGGGTCCAGGAGGTGAGCAAACGATGCGAGGGACCATTGCCGGTGTGCTGCTTTCTGTGCTCTTGCTGATGGCCGCGGTCTGGGCCCAGGAGGCCTCCACGCCGGTCCCCCCCGCTCCTGAGCCTGCCGCTCCGGCCGAACCCGAGAAGGCGACCGAGGGTGAGGGCGGGGACGAGGAAGAGACCGAGATCGTGGAGGTGGCCGTCAGGGACCTGAAGAAGGGCGACCACGCCATGCTCCTGCTCCGCAACGGACAGAGCTTCGAGGGCCACGTCTTCTCCGTGGGCCAGCTTTCTGTGACCATCGACTTCACCCTCTCCCGGCAGGACGTGGCCGGCAAGGTCACCTTCCCCGTTGCCGTAGTGTTGGTGGCCAAGAGGCTGCCTCCTCTCTCGGCCGAGGAGAGAGCGAAGCGACTGGAACTCCGGCGTCAGCGGGTGCGCCAGGCCCGCGACCGTTGGGCCAAGGCCGTCCCCGGAGCGCTCTTGGCCGCTCCCGAAGAGGAGGAACTGACCCCCGAGCAGATGGACGAAATCCGTCGGGAGGAGGAACGCCGACAGGTCGAGGAGTACAGCATATTGCTCCGCGAGTTCCCTCCGGAACAGGGCTGGGGCCCGGAGCGTTTGGCCCAGATCCGCTACCGGCATTTCATAATCGGACTGCCGGTCAGCTACCCCGAATGGCGCTTCTGGCAGGTGTTCGACCAGTGGTCCGAAGCCAACACCATCGTCGAGCTCTACGAACGGCAGCAGGAGCAGGAACAGAGGGCGC
>CAZIBA010000513.1:0-2697 GCA_964536795.1 uncultured Planctomycetota bacterium
CCGACGGGCCTCCATCTCTTCGAGAGTTGGCGAGGGTGCCGAGGGCCGACTTTGCTTCCTGCCTGGTCGCAGAAGGTCTCCATTCAGCCCGAGGCGGCAAAGTTGAATCCGAGCGTCCACATCACCCGCCCGGGCCAGAGACATCGTCTCCGCGCATAAGGGGCCCCCCGAAGGTGCGAAAAGCACCTCCACAGCTTCCTCCTCGGGCACAGGCACAGGGACCTCTGCCGTGCTTTCCGGCCCAGGTTGATGGAGGGGCGTATCTGGGACATCCGAGGGAAGGAGCAGAAGCAGCGTCAAGACCACCAGCACGACCGCGGCAAGGGCGAGCCCCGCCAGAAGACAGAGTCGAAGCGTGGCGGCCCCAGCAGGCGTCGTGACCGCGCGGCCCGCGTCGATCTCTCGAGCGGCCTGGTGGAAGACCCGCCGAAGCCCGGCCGAGGCGCGCTCAAGCTCTTGGGCCTGCTCCCGACACCGGGCGCAGGTCTTTAGGTGGCGGGCGACGCCCAGCCGGGCCTCAGCGGCCAGCTCCCCATCGACGTAGGCCGAAAGGTCCTCAGCTGAAGGACACCTGGCTCTTGATTCTCCCGTGTTCACAGCTCAATCCCCCGTTCCCGAAGCTTTCTTGCCAAAGCGCGCTTTGCCGCATGGAGGCGGGACTTCACGGTACCTATGGGCACCCCCACGGCTTGGGCGATCTCGTGATACCGCATCGAATCCAGATAGAAAAGCACCAGCACTTCACTTTGCTCAGCCGACAGCTCACCCAGACACTCCCTCAGGGCCGACGTCTGCTCGCTCAACTCAACCTGCTGGGCCGGGTCGGCGCCCGGGCGGGGAAGCTCGGACAGCTCTACGTCCGGGACGTACCCGTCCGCGGTGTCGCGCTCCCGGCGGGCGAGGCGAAGCAGGATGCTATAGAGCCAGGTGTAGGCGCTGCTTCGGTGCTCGAACCGGGGCCAAGCCTCAACGGAAGCAGCGAACGTGGCCTGCACCAGAGCCTCAGCCTGCTCAGGATTCCGCGACAGGAGGAAGGCGGAGCGGTATAGCCGAGGACCCAACTGCTGAAACAGTTCCTCGAGCGTCGCAGGCTCATCGTTCATCGCACCCGTTTCGTCGCCCCGCCGGAGCTCCTCTGAGGCCGGCTGTCCCCTGGACCTCACCCCTTTAGTGCGCCAGGGCCGCGTCTTGTTCGCTGGAAAAGGGAGTTCCATGGCAAGGGTGAGCATACCTCGACGGCGGTCACAGGCAAAAGGAAAGCCCGGCCTGAATCAGACCGGGCTCGTGGGAAAAGAAAAACCCCGGCGATGACCTACTTTCGCACCTTTCAGCACTATCATCGGCCCAGAAGGCTTAACGACTGAGTTCGGGATGGGATCAGGTGTGGCCCTCCTGGTATGGTCGCCGGGAAGATCTGTATCGGGACAAGTGGCGGGTCTTCAAGGACACGAGCGGACACAGTCACAGTCCGACGGACAGGAACGTCCGTGCTCCGCAACGGGCCCGCCTTCGCCAAGGCTTCGGCGGGCAAGGAGCGCACGGAGCTGTGCGGTCAAGTCGAACGGCCTATTAGTACCGGTCAGCTTAACCCATTACTGGGCTTACACCTCCGGCCTATCAACCCGGTGGTCTACCGGGGGCCTTCAGGGAGAGTTCATCTTGGAGAGGGCTTCACGCTTAGATGCTTTCAGCGTTTATCCCGGCCTGACGTAGCTACCCGGCTATGCCCTTAGCAGGACAACCGGCAGACCAGAGGTCAGTCCATCCCGGTCCTCTCGTATTAGGGACAGCTCTCCTCAACTCTCCTACGCCCACGACGGATAGGGACCGACCTGGCTCACGCCGGTCTAAACCCAGCTCGCGTACCGCTATTAATCGGCGGACAGCCGAACCCTTGGGAGCTGCTTCACCCCCAGGATGCGATGAGCCGACATCGAGGTGCCAAACCTCCCCGCCGCTATGTACGCTCGGGGGAGATCAGCCTGTTATCCCCGGGGTACCTTTTATCGGATGATCGACGGCCCTTCCACACGGAACCGCCGGGTCACTAAGCCCTGCTTTCACATCTGCTCGAGCTCTCACTCTCGCAGTCAAGCTCCCTTCTGGCTTTGTCCTCCACGTGCGATTGCCAACCGCACTGAGGGAGCCTTGGGGCTCCTCCGTTACTTTTTGGGAGGAGACCGCCCCAGTCAAACTGCCCACCTGACACGGTCCCCCGACCGGATTCACGGTTCGGGGTTAGAGAGACAGCGTAAGAAGAGTGGTATTTCACGGTCGACTCCATCCGGACTGGCGTCCGGACTTCAGCGTCTCCCACCTATCCTACACATCCCACACCAGCGCCCAATGCCAGGCTACAGTAAAGGTCCACGGGGTCTTTCCGTCCTGTCGCGGGTACGTGGCATCTTCACCACGACTACAATTTCACCGAGTCTCTCGCTGAGACAGCACCCAAGTCGTTACGCCTTTCGTGCACGTCGGAACTTACCCGACAAGGAATTTCGCTACCTTAGGACCCTCATAGTTAGGGCCGCCGTTTACCAGAGCTTGAGTTCAGAGCTTCGCCCCCCGAAGGGGGCTAACCCCTCCCCTTGACTGACTGGCACTGGGCAGGCGTCAGTCTCTATACGTCCTCTTACGAGTTAGCAGAGACCTGTGTTTTTAGTAAACAGTCGCCTGGGCCGATTCTCTGCGGCC
>CAZIBA010000514.1:0-2696 GCA_964536795.1 uncultured Planctomycetota bacterium
GTCAGCGGATGAGTGAGCTGGCCGAGCAGTTGGAACGGGAGGCCAGGACCGATCCCCTCACCGGGCTGGCCAACCGACGGTACTGGACGGAGTGGCTGACCAAGGAGTTCGAGCGGGCCCGTCGCTACGGTCAGCCCTTGAGCTGTTCCCTGCTGGACCTGGACCACTTCAAGAACGTGAACGACGCTTACGGCCACGACGTGGGTGACGCCGTCCTCATCGAGCTGGCCCGGGTGATGCGCCGAAGCGTTCGGCCCAGTGATCTGGTCTGCCGGTACGGCGGCGAGGAGTTCACCATCCTCCTGCCCCAGACCGCTCTCAAGGGCGCGGTGGAGCAGGCAGAGAGGTTGCGTCAGGCCCTGGAGGTCTCTCGGGTCAGGCTCCACGGACTGACCATCCAGGTCACGGCCAGTCTGGGGGTGGCCACCTACCCGGGCTCGGGGGTTCTTACTGCGGACGACCTGGTGAGAGCGGCCGACGAGGCCATGTACGCGGCCAAGGACCAGGGACGGAATTCGGTGGCTACGTCCGACTGCTCCGGTGACGTGGGAGGGTGAGGCGGCCCAGGCCACGGGTCTCTGTCCTCTGCTGGTCCGGGTCGGCGCACCGATCGGGACAAGGGGCACGGTCGGCCCACGAAGCCCGTATCCCTATCTCAGCGAGGTCTCTCTCACACCTCTGAGGGGCGAGCTGCCGGGGCCCACCACTACCCGAACCCGGGTGGCTCATCGGACAGCTTGCGGGCAGTGAACTGGATGACACCGAAGTAACTGCCGTCCCAGTACACGTCGGACATCCTCATAAGGAAACCACCTCAGTTGGGTCCCTCAGAACAGTGGCTGTTCCTCGACCTTCTTCGCTTAGAAGATCACGTTCTGGAACACCCAGTACCAGCAGTCGTGACACACGGTCTTGATGCGACCATTCGTCCGCTGACCGTTGCGGCTTGCCCGCCCGTTCAGCACAGTCACGCATCCCCCCTCTTACTGCTCCTTCTTGAGGGGACCGACGTAGCCCGTGGAAAGGGCCACGTCGTCGTACCAGACCGTGTTGGCTCGGTCGCTCTGGTGCACGTAGAGTATCAGGCTGATGCGCTTGAGCCGCAGCTCGGGTGAACTCCTCCAGCGGAAGCCCTTGAGGTGGATGTAGAGCTTACCGTCGATCCAGGCGGCCATCTCGCCGTCGGCCTCCCCCGGCGTGTTGGCCCGGATCATGTGCTCCAGACAGTGCCACTCCCCCCGTTTGAGGAGGACCTGCCTCTCCCCGGCAGGCTCCAAGTTGTTGCCCCAGTAGTGACCGTCCTTGTCCCGCTTCATGTCCATCCAGTAGGTGTAGAGCATCATCGCCCCCGGGGGCTGGTTCCGCCCCCAGGCCCGCCAAGGCTCGAAGCTGGCCCCAAAACGGTCGTCACCGGTGGGCCGGATACCGGCCTTTCCCATGCCGCCCCACTTGTCCGAGCCGGCCACAGCGTAGAGCGAACCCCCGACGTGGTGCAGGTTCCCCTGGTCGTAGTCTTCGGCGAAGCGGATGTATCGACGCAGGTAGGCCACGTCCTGCCCCGGGTGAAACCAGTAGGTGACCCCCGCAGCCGCGGCCTCCCCCTCACGGTCGTCAACGTCCATCTCCAGGACACCCGTGCCGCTGTGCGCCAGCTCCGCCTTCATCACCACCCGCTCGCGCTGCTTTCGGTTGTAGAACCTGGCCAGGGCATCGGCCGACTCAAAGCCTTCCTCAAAGAACACCTCCCCCGGCTTCTCCAGCCGGGCGAGCTCTCCGGGGTCCGCCAGCGTCTCCCCGGTCACCTCCCTGGGGTAGGGCCGCTCCCCTTCCTCCTGGGCCTCCTGGGCCCACACACGAAGGGCCACCAACGTCAACAGGAAACAGACCAGCAGCAACTCTCGCTCCATCGCTCTCCTCCCTCAGTCAAACAGCCATCCCTCTCCCACCGTCACCACACGTGTAGCACAGGGGAGCTGAGAGGTCAATACCTGAAGGCCGCAAGGGGCCTGGCGTGAGCACCCCACCCGGCCGCGGGGTCAATGGATGAGACGGAAAACGAGTCCGGCTGGTATCTTGGGGTAGAAGTACGTGCTCTTCGGAGGCATTATGCCGCCCCGGTGGGCCACCGCGGGTATGGCGTCCACGGGCGTCGGATTCACCAGGAAGGCCAGGGCGATCTCCCCCACCTCGACGCGCTGCTGGGCCTCGCTGAAGGTGTGGGTGAACCGCAGCGTGCCGTCCTTGGCGGCCAGCGAGAAGTCCAGCCCGAAGAGCTCCTTCACGATGAGCTCCTCAAACACGCACACGTCCAGCCGCCGGGCGTCGTGGTCGTAGACACACTCGCCACCATCCAGCACCGACTCGTCCCGCAGGGCAAGCAGATACGCCCGACGCTCTCCCCCGTAAAGACCGAAAACGTGCTCCTGCGCACGACGACTCATGGCCTCCCGCAGCCTTTTCAGGCCCAGGCCGGCCGGGCGGATCTCCTCGACGTGGAAGTGGGCGCGGGCCCGCTCAAGGAATGCACGCTCATCGACCTTCAGGTTGGCCGGGAAGAGCCGGTGCGTGGGCAGCACGGCCAGGCCCGCATCCTCCATGGCCACGCACTGGACGGGCACGAAGCCTGGGCCCTGCGGGTCGTCGTCGCCCAGGGCTCCCTGCGAACGGGCGAAGGCCAGGGCCGTCTCGTAGCGGTG
>CAZIBA010000515.1:0-2679 GCA_964536795.1 uncultured Planctomycetota bacterium
GCTGACCTCACCATCACCGACGCTCAGAACAGGGTCCTGGTGGACGACGTCCTCCAACAGCGCGTCCAGAGCAATGAGGAACTCATCCAGGCCGCTGGGTCGCAGTGACGCTGAAAAGGAGGGAAGGAAGCAACTTTGGCAGCTGATGACATTACCATCCGCTCGGCCACGGAGGCCGACGCGGAAGCCCTGGCCGAGCTCGGTCGTGAACTGGCTCAGGCCCTGAGCTACTACACCATACCGGACCTTGAAGCCTGCCTGCGGAACGCCCGCCAGGCGCTCGGCGACCCCCGGGAGACCATCTACGTGGCCGAGGTGTACGGTCGGCCGGTGGGGATGTGTCACCTCACCGTCCGCCAACCCATCTCCGACCACGCCCCCGTGGCCTTGATTGACGAGCTCATCGTGACCGAAGCCTTCCGCGGCCGGGACGTCGGCCGGAAGCTCGTCGAAGAGGCCCGTCGGTTCGCGCTCCAGCGGGGTTGCGTGGAGTTGGAGGTGGGAACCGCGGCCGAGAACACCGGCCCCTGCGCCTTCTACCGCGCCGTGGGCTTCGACACCGAACACGTCCTCTTCGAGATGGAGTTCGAGAAGGAAGGCTGAGGTCGGCACCCCTGGCTACCGGGTGCCCTGCCAACCCGCGCTGGCTGGCACGGGTGTCACACTGGGTGCCACGGACTGGCCGGCCTGAGCTTGCCAAAGGGCGCACAGGTGCCACGGCCGCTCTTGTCCGGCCGTGCCCTCAGGGTGACCCTGGCAGAACGTACTGGTGCTTGGCCTCCGGTCCGGCACCCTTGGCGCACCCAGTTGAATCCCACACGAACGAGCAGGCTCAGACGTTGGCAGAGCGCCACCAGTCGTGGTGCTCGCGCTCCAGCTCCTCCACGGAAGGGAAGGGGTAGTAGGTCAGGCCCTGCTGGTCGCCGATAAAGAAGCCGGTCTCGACGGCCCGGTAGGAACACCTCTGGGGCTGGATGCGGTCCACGGTCTTGGTAGGCTTGCCGGGCTGGGCGCGCAGTTGCAGCAGGCAGTCGCGCAGGTGGTCGACGTGGGGGTAGGGCAGGTCGCCCACGTCGCCACCTTCGGGGTCCTGGGCCAGGGCCCCCAGGCGAAGCTGCACGAAGGCCAGGCGAGGCACGGAGATGGGTCGGGAGGTGTCGGTGATGAAGTGGGCGAACTCCAGGGGCGAATGGGTGCTGGCAATGAGCGGATGCACGGGGCACATCTCTTGGTACAGGTGAAGTCCCGGAGAAGCTTCCGGGGGTCCGGCCGCGGGAGCCAGCTCCAGGACGCGTCCGTCGGGTGTCACCAGATAGAGGCTGCGCATGGCCTCCCTCGGGATGTGTTCCAGCACCCGGTAGATGCCCAGGTAGACGGAGTGCTTGGGCTGACCGTCCGGGTGGGGGACACAGCGCTCCTCCACGTCGGCCAGGTGAAAGAAGTCGCTCTGGAAGTCGGGGTTCACCTCCAGGTAGATGGCCTGTCCGCGGGTGCGTTTCTGGGTGCCCACGGCCAGGTAGGTGCCGAAGGCGTGGGGAGGGAGCATGGACGCCACCAACGCCTCGGGGACCATCGACAGATAGAGGTAGTGCGTCATCACGACCCCCTTTGCTCTGAAGTGTTTTACCGAGCCCAACGGGGCCCCGGG
Source organism: uncultured Planctomycetota bacterium (assembly GCA_964536795.1). Classification (GTDB taxonomy): domain Bacteria; phylum Planctomycetota; class DG-23; order CBDVDV01; family CBDVDV01; genus CAZIBA01. The sequence continues at coordinate 1,649 of CAZIBA010000515.1, forward strand.
CTCGCGCATCACAGGAATTGTAGGTTCGCCTGCTCGCTACGTCAAGGAAAGATGCCGCTCTTGACCGGACACGAGCGCGCATCTGCACCCTCGCCTCAGCTCTTACAGCTCGGCGCCTGTGTGGCGCAGCTCGCTGCGCAGGAGTTCCGGGTCAAGCTGGCGCGGGGTCGCCGACTCCCTGATGGACAGCGCCGCAGCCAGACCGGCCGCCTGACCGATCCCGAGGCAGATGGGCATCACCCGCAGCGAGGCGTGGGCTTCGTGGGTGGCCGAGATGGGCCGTCCGGCGACGAGCAGGTTCTCCACGCTCAGGGGGACCAGGCAGCGGTACGGTATCTCGTAGAAGCCTGCGGGCAGGCGGGACGAGTCACCGGCGTGGCCCTCGGGGTCGTGGATGTCCACGGGGAAGCGAGCCCGGAGGACGGCATCCGGGAAGCTGCGGGCCTCCAGGACATCGTCGCCGGTCAGCACGTACTCCCCCTCCAGCCGGCGGGTCTCCCGGATGCCGATGAGAGCGCCCGAGTCCAGCACATAGGCCTCCTCGAACCCGGGCACGTGCTCGCGCAGAAAGGAAGCGATGGGTTGGAGCTGTCGGCGGGCCTCGACCTCGGCCCGGGTGAGGTCGTCAGCGGAGGTGCCGTCGATGGCGGTGACGTTCGTCATGTTGATGAGCACCTGGCCCGACCTGGGCAGGCGGTAGATGAGGACGTGTTCGCAGTTCCTGGGCAACTTCCCCGCTTTGACTGCCTTGCGGGCCAGGGTGTGAGCATCACCCTTGGGGAGGTCCACGCGGGACTCGAAGGAGGGGATCTCAGGTGCCCGTTCCGTGTCCACCCCGGCCATCCTGAACATCAGGCTGGCCGGCTGCAGCAGCCCGTCTGCTGCGCGGCCCTTCTCGAACGGGCAACCGGCGTCAGCGGCCAGGTCACCATCGCCGGTGGCGTCGATGACCCGGCGGGCGAGGATGGCCTCCCGGCCCGACTTGCTCTCCACGATGACGCCGGTAATGGTCCGCCCCTCGAGGACGGCCT
>CAZIBA010000516.1:0-2679 GCA_964536795.1 uncultured Planctomycetota bacterium
GCGGAGAGCGCACCTGGCTCCTGCAGGTCCAGAGACACGACCACTTCAGAATCCAGTTCGGCCGACCCCGTACCAGGCGCCATCGGACGGACGTACCACGCCAGACCACAGCCCAGCGGAGCGATGAGGTCTCGCTCCACGTCCAGCAACGGCTCGCCCGGAGGTCCGCGAACCACCAAGGCGTTGCGGAACTTCACAAAGCCCGGTGGGGAACATGCCCGCAGCACCTCGTTGGCAACCTGCCACGCCTGCCTCAGGTCCAGGTTGCACCAGAAGTAATTGAGGGCGTCCGCGGGCACCCAACTGGACGGGGGATGCACACCTACGGGCGTCACACACGCCGCCAGCAGACCCAACCGAGGACCGGGAGCGTGGAGGCAGAGCGAACCCCAGACCTCCTCCTCCCGGCACCCGGCAGCGAGACCCACCGCCCGGACCTCCCTCAAGCCCAGGCCCTCGAGGACCTTCAGAGCCAAGCGTACCTCGCGGTTCTGGCCGGCAGAGCTCTGGAGCGTTTCCAGCAAGGTTGGCAGGTTGAGGTAGAGGAAGAGGTCAGCGGCCGGGCCTGCGCCTCGGCGGACGACCTGGAAGTCCGGGTGCGCCGCCAGTCCCCCGGAGGGTTCGCGCAAGAGCCCCATCAGTAGCTGCTGGGCTACGGGTAACGTCTCGGCAAACAGAAAGTGTCGGTCCGTAAGACACAAGAATTCGGAGCGTGTCTGGCTGGCACCTTCCCTCTCACAAATCGTGAACAGCTCGACGACGGTGGCATCCAGGAAGTCGTGTCGACGCTGTCCGCCACCGCTGGCAGATGCCTGCTGCAGGATTTCCTCCAACACGTTCTGGGCGGCAGTACGCTTCCCATCCACGGCCAGTACGAACGCCCCTTCGGGCTCAGCCGCGGGCCCGTCCTCGGCCGGGAGGAAGACGAGGACGAGTTCCCCGGTGCAGCAGTCCAGCATGTGCGTGACCAGGCCGCCGAACTCCTCGTTGACTCCCTGCCACAGTTCATTCCAGCCTGCGGCAGGCTCCCGGAGAAACGCTCGGACACCGGGCTCCTGGAGGAACCTGTGGAGGTTCAGGTTGGGGAACGCCCGGTCCTGCGACCGGCGTGCGCGGAGCTGGGGGACGTCCCTCACCGAGAAGAACACGATGGCGCTGTCGGGAACGCTCTCTGCGAGACCCTGGCCCCTCACCGGGGAGAGCATCACCAGTCCGACGAGCAAGACAGACACAGCCCCCGTCCGTACCGTGCGCACTGGAAAGGTCCAGCTCCCCGTAGCCACGGGTCCGCTCCCTACGGATGCGTATGGACTGCTGGTCCCTACTCCGCCTGTTCCTCGCTCGACGACTGGGCCTGGGCGCCTCCGCTGCGGTCCGGTGAGGCGACGGGGGGCGGTGAGAGGTAGTGATAGCCCGTGTTGGGATTGTCCTTGTCGTAGGCGAAGGCTTCGGCGTGGTCGAGGAAGTGCCTCAGGTAGAAGACCGGGATGGCGAAGCCCACCCCTTCGGCCCCGAAGACCTTGGCGTTGATGACACCCATCACCAGACCTCGGGAGTCAAACAACGGCCCACCCGAGTTCCCCGGGTTGATGGCTGCAGTGGTCTGGATGTAGAGGGCGCCTCCGAGGTTGCGCTGGACGGTGCTCGCGATGCCCTCGCTCACCGACCGTTCCAGACCCAGTGGGGCGCCGACGGCGAAGACCTCCTGCCCCACGCGGAGCGTCTCGCTGTCGCCCAGGTAGACGTGAGGCACCTCCAGGCTCTTCAGTTCGTCGGCCTGCAGCAGCGCCAGGTCCAGGAAGGGGTTGATGGCGACGATGCGCACGTCCTCCACCTTCTTCCGCTCCAGTTTTCCTTCCCGCTCCAGGAAGAGCGTCATGCTGATGTGGCTCTCCCGCTGGACGACGTGGGCGTTGGTGACCACGTGACCGCTCCGGTCGATGACGAAACCCGAGCCCAGGCCACTGGGCGTGCTCACCGTGACCACCGCCGGACCGAACTTCTGGGCCGTCTCCCGCACCCCCCTGGCGGCGCGCTGGGCCAGCGAGTAGAGGGCCCCGGCCCCCGCCGTCGGCTCCCCTGGCCGGAGCGTCTCCTTCGCCTCGGCGTCCTCCTGGGTCAGGCGCTCCTCGTCGGCCTCGGTGAGGTGCTCCTCCACGACCTTCTTGGGGACGGCGATGACGTCAAAGCCGAGGTCGACCACGTAGGCGTCGGCCCGCTCCTTGAGCAGCTCACCACGTATGAGCTTGCCGTCGGTCAGGCGAAAGGTGTCGGCCCGAACCGGCAAGAGGGGCAGGGCAACGAGCATCACCACCAGTGCAGCCACCCTTCGACGTGGCTCAGGGTGGCCTGAGCAATAGACTTTGTCGAAGGCCACCTGCAAGCTTCGCTTGTCTCGACGGTAAGCACGGCCTGCCCGAGAAGAGCTTCTCTCGGACGCGTCGGTCGTGCAGTATAAAAGAGGCGGTGCCTCTCGTCCTGAGGGGTTTGGGTAGGTCATATCCGATCCTCCAACCGCTGCGTGCCTCCCTCTAAGATACGGAGGAGCAAGCGAACTAATCAAGCAGGAAAGCACAAGGAGCACAAGGGGTGGCCTGAGTGTGCGTCAGATTTGTGGGTAAGCAAGTCCCGTAGGGAGGACGGGCACCAGGCAAGAAGGGGCAGGCGCTGAAGGTTTCA
>CAZIBA010000517.1:0-1165 GCA_964536795.1 uncultured Planctomycetota bacterium
TCGTATGAGCTGCTTCGCTGCGAAACACAAGCATGAAGCACGCCCGGGTCGGCCTCTATGCTACCGCTGACCGGCAGTGTGTCAAGGGCGGGAACAAGGCCACAGTGTACCGTGTTGTGTGTAAAGGGGGATGCGTGCTGCTGGAACGGAAGGAGGGCGTAGCCCGACTGGAGTTCCAGCAGCGGCGGCCAGGCCCGGCGGGGGGCCGCGGCTGAGCAGGCCGTTGATGATGTTCTCGTAGAGTCGGTGGATTTCGGGCTTGCTGGGAAGACCAACAGGTTCGGCCACCCGAAGGCGTGCGGCGCTGATGAGGGTGCGGTCCACAGGACGAGTGAGCTCCTCCTGTGACGGCTGGCCCCGCCAACCGTAGAAGGTCAACAGGAGCCGCTTGAAGTCGGAGGTCGTACACAGGGCGACCTCGACGGTGTGGGCGCCGAAGACGTCACCGACGTCGGCCACAGCGACAGCCGGGTCACAGGTGACAACGTGCAGGACACCGTCCCTCCACTCCGTAGGGGACGATCTCATTTTGCACAGCGTAGTTGCGGGGGCCTGGCGGGCCACTTCGTTGGCCCCGGGGTATGCGCTCGACATCGGTAGCCGAGAGCAGGCGCACGTCTTCCTGACGGGCGAAGGCGAGGAAGAGCTCCTCCTCGCTGACCATGCCGTTCTCCAGGAAGACCCGGCCCACCAGCCTTCGCCTTGGCAGCCGGAGGAGGCTCAGGTCACGTCCGTTTCCTCTTGGAACTCCAGAGCGACGGCGACCTCGTCGCCCAGGTCCTCGATCCGACAGACCCGGGCCAGAGCAAGGACCTCCCCCAAACGAAAGGTCTCGCCGCCCCCGTGAGGAACGGTGACGGCAGCGATGACCGCGTCGCGAGCTGCGAGGGGCAGCGGCTTGCGCATGATGGCGTAGGCCCCCAGCGGACTCACGTTCACGGTCCGCCCGGCGCCCAGCTCTTTGCCCGCCCGGTAGAGGGTCAGTGTTCGCATGAGAGGTCGGCGTTCGTACCGCCGATGCTCACCGTCGCCTGCGGACGGCTCCGCTCCTGGTCCCGGAGAGACCCAGGTGACGTCCGTTTCTTCCTGGAACTGCAGGGCCACACCCAGCTCGTCGCCCAGGTCTTCTACCGGAGAGAATCTGAAACCCACAAAACCATAAGGC
>CAZIBA010000517.1:1175-2678 GCA_964536795.1 uncultured Planctomycetota bacterium
CTTCTACCCGGCGGACGCGAGCCGGTGTGAACAGCTCTTCGGAGCGGAAGCTTGCGCGACTCCGAGAGGGAACGCTCAGAACGACGATGACCTGGTCCGAGACACTGAGCTGCACCGGCTTCCGGAGGATGGCATACACCCCTGCCGGACTCAGATTCAGCGTCCGCCCGGCGCCCAGCTCCACCCCCGACCGGTAAAGGGCCAGAGACCGGAAAAGGGGTCGCCGTTCGTGCTGCCGGCCTTCCTGTTCGCTGACACTCACCGAAGAGCCTGCCTGAGCAAACCGCGCAGGGGTCCCACTCCCCGCTTGCCTCGAAGCCTAACCAAAGTCTAACGTGCAAAGCCCGTTCCTGCAAGCACTACTCGGGTTCGTTTTGGGGAACCAGACGTAACATACCTAAGAGAAATGGGTTGCGTTGATCTGGCCAAAGCCGGCTTCAACTGGCGCAGCGTAGCCACCCGCCGGCCGGCGGGCTGGTGTTCCGTTTCCTGAACAGGCTGTCGAGATAGTTGCCCACTCCCGTGAAGCCAAGGTGCGAGTCTTCGAGCACCCGCCGGCCGGCGGGTGGGTCCGCCACTCTCGGCCTGCCCCCTCGTGCTTCGTCCGCCGGCCGGCGGATACAGTCGGGACCCGTACGGGGTGGCCGGTCGTAGGACCCTCCCTTGAGCGAATCAGGGCTGCCAACTGACTGCGGTTCTGGTATTCTTGCGTCCTGGGACAAGGGGCTTAAGCCCCTTGCCTAACAGTCGTTGGTGGGGCTTTGCTGAGGGGTCTGGGGAAGCCCGGTGAGGAATCGTGAAGCGTGGCTGATGGTGCTGATGGTGGGCCTGGCGACGTCACTGACCCTGGGCCAGGCCGAACGGCGAGAAGCGGTCCCCTCAAGTGCGCTAACGGCAAGAACAGGTTTCGTCTACGACGACCTATTCCTCCAGCACAAGACGGGCGCAGACCATCCCGAGAGTCCCGAGCGCCTGAGAGTCATCGTGGCCAGGCTGAAGGGGACCGGGCTGCTCGCTCAACTGGGGAGCCTCCCACCGACGCCCGCTGCGGTGGAGTGGATCACGACGGTACACAACAAGGAATACGTGACCCGGGTCGAGAAGAGCTGCGAGGAAGGGGTCGGGTACCTGGACTCCAGGGACACGCCCGTGTCCGCGCGGTCCTACGAGGTCGCCGTCGCAGCGGTGGGCGGCGTGCTCTCGGCGGTCGATGCGGTTGTGGAAGGCCGGGTCACGAACGCCTTCTGCGCCGTCCGCCCGCCCGGTCATCACGCCCTGGTGGACAGGGCCACGGGGTTCTGCCTCTTCAACAACGTCGCCGTCGCCGCCCGCTACGTCCAGAAGAAGCACAACCTGCCCAAGGTGCTCATCGTGGACTGGGACGTGCACCACGGAAACGGAACCCAACAGGCATTCTACGACGACCCGACGGTGCTCTACTTCGGTATCCACCAGTACCCGTTCTATCCCGGCAGCGGAAGCGAAACGGAGCGGGGGGCGGGA
>CAZIBA010000518.1:0-2663 GCA_964536795.1 uncultured Planctomycetota bacterium
CCGGCCATCTGCGCCGAGCCCGCCGTCGAGCTGCTGGCGGTCTCCGTGCCCAGGGGCCAGAAGCTGCACGAGGCCCGCCAGCGAGAGGCCCGGGCCCTGGCCGCCAGGCTGTGGGAGCTCACCGACGGGGTACCGGTCGTCGTCGATGAGGAGACACGGGAGCTTCGACCGGCGCGGCACTCGGAGGTGGTGGTGCTCTTCCGGACGCTGTCGGACGTGGCGCTCTACGAACGTGCGCTGAGGGAGGCCGGGCTTCCCTACTACCTGGTGGGGGGAAGGGACTTCTACCAGCGCACTGAGGTGCGAGACGTGGCTACGGCCCTGCGGGTCCTGACGGCGCCGGCCGACCAGGTGGCCCTGGCGGGCTGGCTGCGCTCGCCTCTGTGCGGGCTGAGTGACGAGGCCCTGCTGCTTCTCGCCCGTGACGGGGGTCTCCGGGAAGGTCTGAGCTCGGCCGAGGAGCGCCTGTCGGGACACGGGGACCTCCGGCGGGCCCTCCGCGCCCGCGAGCTTCTGGAGGAACTGAGGCCGACCGTCGGCCGGCTCAGCCTGGGCGAGGCCCTGGAGGAGCTCTTTGCCAGGACGGGTTACCTGGCCACGGTGCAGGCCTCCTTCACCGGGCGCCAGCAGCGGGCCAACCTTGAGCAGTTGCTGGAGCTGGCCCGCTCGCTGGATGGGGCCGGGGGCGCCAGCGTCGGGGAGTTGGTGACGCTCCTCGGCGAGTTCGCTCTCCGCGGTCCGCGGGAGGAGGCAGCGGCCACCGTCGAGGAGGCCGGGGACGCCATCAGGCTGATGACCATCCACCAGGCCAAGGGGCTGGAGTTTCCGGTGGTCTGTCTGGCCGACCTGGGACGGGCCGAAGGGGGGCCCCGGGGCCGTCTCCTGGTCCACAAGGAGCTGGGGTTCGCGGCCAGGCTCAAGGCCCAGGGCGAGGAGGGGACGGGGGACTCCCTTCCCTGGGGTCTGGCCAAGTACCAGGAGCAGGTGGAGACGAGGGCCGAGTGGGAGCGCCTGCTCTACGTAGCCAGCACCCGGGCCTGCGACTACCTGGTCCTCTCGGGACCGTGGTACCAGGAGCTCGATGCCAGACAACGGGCCACCTGGATGGGTTGGGTGCGCCGGGGACTCCCGGACGACGCCGAGCTGCCCGAGCCTGGCTGTGAGGTGGAAGTCGCCTTCGGCAGGGCCGCCCTCAAGCTTCGGGGTGGGGTGGAGGACGAGCCAGCCGGGGCCCGGCTGGCGAGGCGCAGCGCCCAGGGCTGGAGAAAGCTACGGGAGGAGCTGGACGAGCGCCACGTTGATGAGCAAGCCCTGGGCGACTGGCGGGGCCGGACGGCGCCGGTGGAGGTGGAGCCGGGGGCGCGGGCGTCGGTCCCGGCCAGCGCCCTGGCCCAGTTCGAGCGGTGCCCGCGCTACTTCTACCTGAAGAGCATACTGGGGCTCCCGGAGACGGCGCTGAGGGCGCCCGGTGTGGGGGAGGGGGGTGGTCCGCTGCTGGGCCAGGTGGTGCACGAGGTGCTCACGTGCTTCCCCGCCCGGAGCGATGGTGAGCTGCTCCGGTGCGTGGCCCCGGTCTGCGAGGGCTTCGGCGCACCTTCGTTGGCGGAAGAAACGGAGCAGTTGGTCCGCCGATGGCTCGCCGGTCCGCTGGCCGGTCGCATCAGGGAGGCCCAGCGCTGGCGCACCGAAGTCCCCTTCGCCTTCACCGTGGACGGGCAGCTCGTGGAGGGTCGCATCGACCTGGTCTGGCAGGAGGCGTCGGGCGCGGCGGGTCTGCTCGACTACAAGACCGATGCCGTGGACGCCGACGGCGCCCGCGCTCACGGACGGTACCTGAGCCGACAGCTCCAGGTGTATTGGCTGGCCGTGGCCGAGCTGTTGGGCCGGCCTCCGGAGCAGGCGCTGCTCTATTTCCTCCAGCCCGGGCAGGCGGTGGAGCTGGACGTTGCGCCAGGTCCAGAGGAGCTTCGCCGGAGCGTGGGGGAAGTCATCGGCCGACTCACCACCGGCCCCTACCCCGAGGGGCACGGCCCGGGCTGCCCCTGCGTCTACGCCCGTTTCTGCTCGTAGCCCCTACCGCGCAGGTTGGGCCGGGGGTCGGAGGCCAGCCGTGGGCAGCACCTCCTCCAGGAACTCCTCCCAGCTGCTGCGGAACTGGTCCACGGTCACCCCGTAGTGTACCTCCAGGGAGCTGGCCAGCCCCTGGCGGGAAGCCAGGGCGAACAGGCGGAAGGTCTCGAAGTCTGCTTGCCTGAGCAGGTGCTGCACCAGGGTGTAGGAGAGGCCGTAGTAGTGGTCCACGTCCTCGGCCGGTGGGTAGTCCTTGGCCTCCACAACCTCGTCGAAGGACAGACAGGTTCCGGCCTGACGCCTGGCCGCGACCTCGCGCAGCAGGTGGGTCACCTTGAAGTCGGGTTCCTGACTGACGGCCACGCCCTCCTGGAGCCACAGGGGCAGGTCAACGGCGTAGCCCGTCACCCGGGCCAGGAGCAGGTGGCCGATCTCGTGCGGGATGACGGTCTGGCCCACGAGCCGGGCCTCCTGGTGGGTGTGGATGGCCAGTTCCCTGACGACGCCGGTTCTGGAGGTGAAGGTGCTGACGGCTGGCGACCAGGTGGGCCGTCCGGTGACGCGGTGGTAGGTCTCGGCGTCACGGTAGAGGA
>CAZIBA010000519.1:0-2656 GCA_964536795.1 uncultured Planctomycetota bacterium
CGGCCCCAAGGTGCTGGAGTTCAACGTCCGCTTCGGCGACCCGGAGACCCAGCCCATCCTGGCCCGCCTGGCCGGGGACCTGATGCCGGCCCTGGACGCCGTCGTGGACGGTCGGCTCCAGGAGGTCTCCCTGAGGTGGGACCCACGGCCGGCCGTCTGTGTGGTGATGGCCTCGGGCGGCTACCCTGGCGCCTACGAGAAGGGGAAGGTCATCAGTGGACTCGAGGAAGTGGGCCGGATGGACGACGTCGTCGTCTTCCACGCCGGCACGGCCGAGCAAGACGGGCAGTTGGTCACCAATGGCGGACGGGTGTTGGGGGTGACGGCGCTCGGGGACACGGTGGCTGCGGCCCAGGCCCGGGCCTACGAGGCCGTTCGCCGGGTTCATTTCGAAGCCGCCTACTACCGGACCGACATCGCCCAACGGGCCATCGGCCGGTCGTCGGCTGACCCAGGCGACAGTGCCTGACGTTGCGGTCCCTTCAAGGTCCAGTGGGAAGGCCGACATTCCTGTCTGCCTGGTCGGTCAGGCAAGAATGCCTGACCTCCCACATGAAGATGGGAGGGCGGACATTACTGTCCGCCTGCCTCGTCACACGGTGGTGGCGGGGTCTGAGCCAGGGGGAGAGGGGAGCGTCCGGAGATGCGAGTCTGCCCCAAGTGCAGGGAGGTCTACGAGGACTACGTCCGAACCTGCGCCGACTGTGACGTGGAGCTTGTCTTCGAAGAAGAGGCCGCCGAGCCCGTCGGCGCGGCCGGGGCCTGGCGGGAGCTCTCCCCTGAGGAGGATGCCCTTGACCTCTTCCCCCTCCGGGGTGAGCTCGCAGCCCGGGAGGCCCTGTCGGCGCTGGGCGGGCACGGGGTGAAGGCCGAGCTGGGGTTGGTGGACCTGCGGAGCCGCGGCGCCTCCCTCTTCAGTCGCACGGTGCTGGCAGTCCGGGTTCCCCGGGACGACGTGTACCGGGCCCTGGAGGCCCTGGTGACCGAGGCGCCTGAGGCCCTGCCGGGACCCGTCCTGAAAGAGCTCTGGAGGAGCCTGGCCGCCGAGATCCCGCAACTCAAACCAGGTCTGCCCCCGATGCTGGGCGAGCCCTTGGAGGTGCTCCTGAGAGGGGGGGAAGACGTGGTTCCGGCCCTCGTCCGGGGCTACCTCGAGGGCGGTCAGTTGGGCAGCCGATGCCACTATGTCCTGACCCACATGCAGGCCGATGCTGAGCCGGCGGTGCTGTCGGCGGTGACGAGCGCGTGTGAGGCGGGCGATGGCGAGGCCTTGGCCAGGCTTGGCCTCCTGTCGAGGGACCTGGCTGGCGAGCGGACCGTAGCTGCGCTGAGGTCCCTTGTCGCTGGGGCGTCGCCTCCGGCTCGCCAACTGGTCGCCTGGCTTCTCGGCTACATTCCTCTGATGTCGGCGGTCAGGTTGCTGGTAGAGATGCTTGGGGATGCTGACCTGGAGGTGCGCCGACAAGCCATTGGGACCCTCACCGACTTGGTGGGCGAGGACCTGGGTTACGACGCTGAGGCCGACGAAACCGATCGTCAGCGCGCGGTGGCTGCCTGGCAGGGCCACCTCCAGTGGGCGGCCCAGGTGGCCGGTGGAGAGCGGGAGCCGGGCAGCCTGGGTCCCGAGGAGGAGACCTGATGTGTGCCGGGGCTCCGGTGGCGATAGCCCGCTGTGAGAGCTACGAGCCGGGGTTGGTCGCGCGAGCGTTGGCGCACTGTCTGGCTGAGCTGGGCGGACCGGAGCGCTGGGCGAAGCCGGGGGTGCGGGTCCTGGTCAAGATTAACCACCTCGGCGACCACCCGCCCGACGAGGCCATAATCGTCCACCCCGTGGTGACCGAGGCGCTGTGCCGACTGCTCAAGGACGCGGGGGCAGACGTGACCGTGGGTGACGGTCTGGACCGGTCGGGCCTGGAGGGCTTCCGTCAGAGCGGCACCGTGGAAGCGACCGAGCGCGCGGGGGCAGACCTGGTCAACTTCAAGGGCGCTCCGTACCCGTCGGTTGCCGTCGCCGGGCGCTTCCTGACCCGCGTCCCCATCGCCCAGGCCGTGCAGGACGCCGACGTGGTCGTCAACCTGGTCAAGATGAAGACCCACGTCCTCACCCTCCTCACCGGCGCAATCAAGAACACCTACGGCCAACTGCCCGCAGGCCTGCGCACCAGCCTGCACAGGGAGTACGTCTCACCGACCGACTTCGCCGAGGTGGTGGTGGATGTCTTCGGAGCCTGTCCGCCCCAACTCCACGTGGTCGACGCCGTGGTGGCCCTGGAAGGCTACGGACCTGCCCGGGGCGGAGAGCCCAAGCACATCGGCCTCGTACTGGCTTCTGAGGACGCCGTGGCCCTGGATGCGGTGCTTGGCGCGCTCATGGGGTACGGGCCCGGTGACGTGGCCACCACCCGCATCGCTGCGGACCGCGGGCTGGGGACGGACGACCTGAACTGTGTGGAGGTACGGGGGCCGAAGCTGAGCGAGGTGACGCCGGCGCAGTATGCATTGCCTGAGCGGGTGATACGTGCTGGCCGGTTGTTGGCGGCCGTACCGGGGCCGCTGCTTCGGGTCTTTCGGGGCCTCAGCCAAGCCACGATGGCCGTACCTGAGGTGATGGGCGCTGCCTGCATTGGCTGTGGGCTCTGCGTGCGTCACTGCCCCA
>CAZIBA010000520.1:0-238 GCA_964536795.1 uncultured Planctomycetota bacterium
AGCCTTCAGGAGGACGGCTTCAAGGCCGTCTTCCTGGGCATCGGCGCCTTGCAGCCGACCGGTCTTGGAGTTCCCGGTGAGGAGGCCCGGGGCGTGACCTCAGCCGTTGAGTTCCTTGGCGCATACCACAGGGGCGACATTCCCGAGGTCGGCGACCGGGTGGCCGTCATCGGTGGGGGGTTCACTGCTGTCGATGCTGCGCGCACAGCGGTACGTCTGGGTGCGGAAGAGGTCTTCA
>CAZIBA010000520.1:248-2655 GCA_964536795.1 uncultured Planctomycetota bacterium
TCCTCTACCGCCGGACCCGCGACGAGATGCCCGCCACACCTGAGGAAGTCAGGGAAGCGGAGGAAGAGGGCGTCCGCGTGATGTACCTCGTCAGCCCCAAGGAGGTCCTCGCCGACGGCGGCAAGGTGACGGGCATCCGTATGGTAAACCACGTCCTGGGCGAACCCGACGAGTCCCAACGCCGACGACCCGTCGAGGTGGAAGGCACCGAGTTCACCTTGCGCTGCGACCAGGTCGTCACGGCCACGGGTCAGCAAGTGGCGCTGAAAGCGGCTGGTCTCCAGCTCAAAGACGGGCGAACCATCGACTGCTCCCCGGAGACCTGTGCCACCAACGTCCCCGGCGTCTTTGCCGGCGGCGACGCCGCTACGGGGCCGGCCACCGTCATCGAGGCCATTGCCACTGGCAAGCGCGCAGCCGTCTCCATCGACGGGCTTCTGGCTGGCGACCAGGCCTTCCTCGACTACCCTCCCGAACTGACCCAGGTGGACCCGGAGAAGGTGCTGCTTCGGGTCAGTGACCTGGAGCGGAAGAAGCGCCCCGAGGTCGAAGTCGTCGCGCCGGAGCTGCGCACAGCGGGCTTTGAGACCTTCACCCGCACCCTCACCGAGGAGGAAGCCGTGGCCGAGGCTTCCCGCTGCCTGGGGTGTGGCTGCGGGGTCGGCTGCGGGGTGTGTGAGCGGGTCTGCCAGAGCTTCGCCCTTCAGCTCTCTGGTGTCGATGAGTACGAGCTCGACGACGAGAAGTGCGTGGCCTGTGGAATGTGCTACCGCCTCTGCCCCAATGACAACATCGAGGTGGTCGCCGAGGAAGACTCGTAGACCTCGCCGTCCCAAGGGGTTCTGAGCTCAGATGCCCACGGTTGAGTTTGCCGGTCGCCAGTTCAAGAACAGTTTCGTCGTGGCCTCGGGGCCGGTGTCGGCGACGCTGGAGCAGGTGAAGCGGGCCGAGGACAGCGGGGCTGCGGGCGTCAGCCTGAAACTCACCTTTCCCAGCATTCCCTTCCCGGGTCAACTGCGCTGCTGGAGTGTGCTCGACGAGGTCATGGTCATGCCCATCGACCGGCGTCTGGGCCGGGAGGAGGGGCTGGAGCTGTGTCGCCGGTGCCGCGAGCAGACGGACCTCGTCCTCTTTGCCAACATCAGCGCCCCGTCGGCTGAGCCGGAAGCCTGGTGTGACCTGGCCCGTGCCTTCGAGCAGGCCGGGGCCCACGTCGTCGAAGCCAACTTCGCCTGTCCCAACATCGGCCTGACCCGCCAGCAGTTGGGCCAGGAGGTGCCGCCAGGACTGCACGTGGGCGCCTCGATAGGGCAGGTACCGGAGGCGGCTGGCGCCGTCACCCGGGCCCTGGCGGGGTCAGTCCGGATACCGGTGGTTCCCAAGCTGACACCTACGGCAGTGAACGTGGCCCAGGTGGCCCGGGTGTGCGAGGAGGCCGGGGCCGCGGGCGTCTCCGTGCTGGGCGGGCCGTACCTGGCCCTTCCGCCCCCGGACATCTACCACGGGGGTCGTCCCCTGTATCCGCTGCTGGAGGGGGCGAGCTTCGGCTTCATCTCCGGCCCGGCCATCCGCCACTCCACCTACAAGGTGACGGCGCAGGTGGTCTCGGCGGTGACCGTGCCCGTCTGTGCCTCCGGTGGCATCACGACCTGGCGGGACAACGTGGCCATGATGATGTACGGAGCGACGCTCACTTCGGCCTGCACGGCCATCATGTGGCACGGCTTCGAGCGCATCAGGGAGATCGTGACCGGCACCGAGAAGTTCATGGCCGCCCAGGGGTACGAGAGCTACGAGGCCCTGCGAGGCATCTCCCTGGCCCACCTCACCACCTCGGACCGCCTGGAGCTCCGGCCCGGTGCGGCCGTGGTGGACGCGGAGAGATGCGTGGGCTGCGGTGACTGCCTACGGCCGGGGCACTGTCGGGCCATCACGCTGGACGCGCGGGGGAGGGCCCAGGTCGACCAGGACGCGTGCATCGGTTGTGGTGTCTGCACCGTGCTCTGTCCGACGGGGGCCATCGAGCTGACTGACTGACCGGTCGGTCCCATTCCTACCTTCCGGGAGCAGATAATTGCTCTCCGGGGCGACTTTGGCTCTTGTTTCGGGGCCGACGAGCGATATAATCACTGGTGGGACGGCTTCGTTCGGGGGAAGGAGACGTCGGTGAGTATCAAGCTCGTTTGCACCAACTGCAAGCGCAAGGTCAAGGTCTCGCGCTGGCACCACAAGGCGCCGACCCGTTGCGACCGCTGCGGGGGTATGCTCACTGGGGACCTGACGGCCTACCACAGGCACGTCGTCGCCCACCTCACCCGCTACAACGGCGGCCCGGTCCGCGCGGTCAAGAGCTTCGTCAAGGTAGCAGCAGTGGCGTTCCTTTTCGGTGTGCTGGTGACGGCCGTGC
>CAZIBA010000521.1:0-2652 GCA_964536795.1 uncultured Planctomycetota bacterium
CAAGTGTAGGCACGGGTTGCCCTGTAGGGACAGGTCTTTAGACCTGTCCGGCGGACAGACCTGAAGGTCTGTCCCTACAGAGATCCACGGACTCACCGACGGGCAAGACGAAAGAGGCAGCGCCTCCCCCGAACGCACCGACGAGGTGAAAGGCCCCCTCGCTGCCCCCCTCGGGACTATTCCTCTTCGGGTTCCGCCTCCAGGTCCTTGGAGAGGTAGAGGGCGAGGCCGGAGAGGTCCTCGACGCGGACGACACGGGCCTGGGCTTCGACGATGCGACCCTCCCACTCTTGCTCGTCGCCACCCAGTTGAAGCTTGACGTTGACAGTGTCCCCGATCTTGACGTCACCCACCTCGGTGATGAGGAATATGCCACGGTCGGAGAGGTTGATGACGGCACCCTTGGCCAGGGGCTGATGGTCAGCCGACAGCACAACGGGAATGGATTTCTTCTCGCGGGGCCTCGAGCGGCGCTCCTCCTTCTTGGGGGCGCCGGACTCACCCTTCGGTTTCTCGTTCACTGGCATCTCCTCACACAGCCACGGTGCCGCCGGGCGTTTGCTTGAAGCTGGCCAGCGCTTCCTGGCAGTTGTCGTGCACCTCGAACAGGCGCAGGAGTCCAGCCGCCCGGAAGGTCTCCATAACGTAGGCGGCGACGGCGCAGAACTTGAGGGTACCTCCTCGCTTGGTCACGTCCCGCTCCAGGGCCGTGAGCACACCCAGGGGCCCACTGGAAACGTAGCTCACGCCGGCCAGACTGATGAGCACCTGGGGTGACGTATCGTCCCCGATGCAGTCCCGAAGCTCCTGACTGAGCTGCCCCTCGGTGTCGATGCCCACGTGGGTGGCCAGAAAGCTGACCACAACAACACCGTCCTTCTCCTCGCTGCGGGTCATCCGCTCCTGCTCGGCCATGCCCACTCCTCCCGCTCAGGGCCACCAGCTCCACGTCGGTCGGCGCCCGACCCGGCCGCTGGACACAAACCCACCGACCTCCGGGCACGTCGCTGACCACACCACCCCGCTCTCGAAAACACCACCCGTACTGATACCGCAACTAATGACGCCGCGCAACCCTTTTCTCGCCTCTACCTGGAAGCTCACTCCCCCACGGCCCTTGTCGTAGGCCGGTCGGCCGAGTACACTCGGCCTCCTTCAGCGAGGAGGGGTGAAGTGAAAGAGCTGCGGGACGAGCAGGAGCGGGGACCCTACCTGCACCTGTTCCGGTCGGTGAGGTTGGTCAGTGGGCTGACGCTGCTCAGTCGGGTTCTGGGTCTGATCCGCGACGCACTGACGGTGGCTCTCCTGGGGGGCTCCTCCTGGCAGCTCGATACCTTCCTCACGGCGTTCCCCATTCCCAACCTTTTCCGCCGGGTCTTCGGGGAAGGGGCTCTGACCAGCGCCTTCCTTCCCGTTTTCACCGAGGCCCGTCGGCGTGAGGGCACCGAAGAGGCCTGGCGCTTCGCCTCCCTCGTGCTGACGTGGCTGGCGCTGGTCCTGGGGACCATTGCCGCTCTGGGGGAGGTGGCCTTCTGGGCAGCCTCGCACTGGACCGGGGCGACGGAGCGAACGGCTTTGCTCTTCCGGCTTCTCCTGGTGCTTTTCCCCTACCTGGTGCCCATCTGCATCGCTGCCCTGCTGGCCAGCATGCTTCAGTCCTTCGGCAGGTTCGGTCGGCCGGCCTTCGCCCCGGCGCTGCTGAACCTGTCGTGGCTGGCAGCCCTGGGGCTTATGTGGCTGCTTGCCTCGGGGAGGAGGCAGGAGGCCTGGGTGCTGGCGATGGCGACGGCGGTGCTGGTTTCGGGGGTGCTGACGGTGGCGGTGCTCTCTGGGGGGGTCCGCCGATGTGATAGCAGGCTCCGCTGGCGCCTGACCCGGGGGGACCCCCGGCTAAGACAGATGCTCCTGCTGCTGCTCCCGGCGGCTCTGGGGGGCGCGGTCTTTCAGCTCAACGTGCTCGTGGACCGGGTCATCGGCCTCTACTGCACGCCCGACGGGGGTCCCTCGGCCCTCTACCTGGGTATGCGGGTGACCCAGTTTCCACTGGCCCTCATCGGCATCGCCATGGGCACAGTGGTCTTCGCCGCGCTGTCGGACGCTGCAGCCCGCAGCGACCAGGAGGGATTCCGCCACACCCTCTCTGAGGGCGTGGCCGGGGTGGTGGCCCTGGCCCTGCCCGCGAGCGTGGGACTGGCCATCCTGGCCGGGCCGACGATGAACCTGCTCTTCCAGCGGCGGGCCTACGACCAGACGGCCAGCGCCCGGGGCGCCGCCGTCCTGGTGATGTACAGCGCGGGCGTCTGGGCCTACTGCCTGCAGCAGGTGCTGGTCCGGGCCTACTACGCCCGCAAGGACATGCGCACGCCCCTTCGCATCGGCCTGCCGATGGTGGGGGTGAACCTGGGGCTGAACCTGCTTCTGGTGGGTCCCTTGGCCGAGCGGGGTTACGGACTGCTCTTGGAAATCCACGATTTCGCCGAGGACTTCCGCCCGGCCAACTACCAGCGGCTCGCGTCGCTCGACGGCGGCAATGGGGCTCGCCACGACCGGCTCGCCTGCTGCCCATTCCGCGTCCCCGTATTCTTCCTCCAACTCCGGGTCGGCCGTCAACAGACCGTCTTCTCCTTCCGCCTGTCCGCCGTCGTTGGCTCC
>CAZIBA010000522.1:0-2644 GCA_964536795.1 uncultured Planctomycetota bacterium
CCGTGGAATAGAGTGGGACCTCGAAGTACTGGGCCATCTGGGCCACCGCGGCGTTTATCATCGCCCGCTCGATGGGCCCGGCAAGGTTCCCCATGGTGCGGAGGTCGCTGATGGAGCCCACGCTGCCACAGATGCCTGGTGCTCCCTTGTTGACGCATTGGACCAGGGCGATGCCCCCCAGGGTCTCGGCCACGTGGGTGAGGACGTTGCCCGCCAGGGTGATGGGGGAGGTGGTCCCGCACATGGGCTCGGTGGGCACCACCACCGGAAGCCCCTGGCCGGCCAGGTAGCAGGTCATCTCTCCGTAATCCCTGTCGACCTTGAAAGGGCTGATCACGAGGGTGATGAAGGACAGGAAGGGCTTCCGGCGAAGTTCCTCCTCCCCGCCGGCTATCAGGCGAGCCATCTGCACCACCTTGCGCAGACCGACAAGCGAGTAGATGCCTCCCATGACGTGCTTGCTGGTGTTGTCCAGGGCGTGGAAGAAGCGGTTGACGTCGATGTCATCCTTCTCGCGGACGTCGTTGGGAAAGACGTTGATGGTGAAGACGTGGACGTTCTCCAAGGCGTCCACCACCCGGGCGTTGAGGATGACGTCGTCGGTGGTGGAGGGTCGGCGTTCCCCCGTGTCGGGGTCCAGGACGTAGATGGCCGTGCCCCCGGTGCCGAAGTGCACGCGGTTCCTCTCCAGCAGGGCGTCGCACTTGCCGTCCCGCGAGTAGAGCGTAATGGAGGAGGGGTTGGAGGCGATGGCGTCCTCCACCAGGCTCCGGCTCAGGCGCACGACGCGAGTCCCTTCGTCCACCTCGGCTCCGGCCGACCTGAAGGCCTCGAAGGCCGACGGCGAGTAGACGGCCAGACCCGATCTGGCCAGCACCTCGAAGGCCGACTCGGCGATCCACCTGACCTCGCTTTCACTCAGGGGCCGGTAGAGAGACACCCGCTCGGGCTGGCCCATTTGACGGTTGCTGCACATCGCCAACTCCTCCTCTACCGTTCGTCGCCTGCTGCTCTGCTGCCACTCTGCGCGGGTGCCACAAACGAAGCACGACCCCCCCCGTAGCCACAGGATAACCTGACCCCTCTCCGCCGCAAACCCCCTTTGGGAGAAGGAAGTTGGGAGGATCACAGAGTAGCAGGGGGGTGCTACACAATTGCCGTTGGGCCCAGCCGGCCGTGGATGCGGTCCTTGAGCTCGTCCACGAGCATGCCATCGAGATGGATGAGATCGCCACAATAGAGGTCCACACCTTCGACGCTGCCACCAGACTCAAGGTGCAGAGGCCCGGCAACACCGAGGAGGCCCAGTTCAGCCTGGCCTTCCCCGTAGCAGCGGCCGTGGTCGATGGCTGCGTGGGCCCGGCTCAGGTTCTGGAGAAACTGACCGACGAGGCGATCCTGCAGGTCGCTGCGAAGGTGAGAACGGTCCTCTCCCCGGAGATGGAGGAGGCCTTCCCCCAGCGCTGCCTCTCCAAGGTCCAGATACACACCCGCCAGGGCCAGGTCTGGCGGTCAGCGGTGATGGCCGCCCGGGGCGACCCCGACGACCCCCTGAGCGACGACCAACTGCACGAAAAGTTCCGATCGCTGGCCGGTTACGTGCTTCCGCAGGAGACGGTGAGCCTCGTCGCGGAAATGATTGACGACGTCGAACAGGTTCCCGATGTCAATGAGCTGGTGCAGCTTCTTCGCTCGCGGTAGGAGGGTGAGACGGCCGCCCTACTCCGCCTCGTAGGTGATGAGGCTGACCAGCTCGTAGTCCTTCAGCTTCTCTCGCCCATTGAGGAAAGCCAGCTCGATGAGGAACACGATGCCCACCACCTCAGCCCCCAGCTTCTCCACCAGCGAGGCCATGGCCGCCATGGTCCCCCCGGTGGCCAGGAGGTCGTCCAGCAGGAGCACGCGGTCCCCGGCCTTGACGGCGTCGGTATGCATCTCCAGGGTGTCGGTGCCGTACTCGAGTTCGTAGGTTTCGGCCGTCGTCTCAGCGGGCAGCTTCCCCGGCTTGCGCACGGGGACGAAACCCGCCCCCAACTCCACCGCCACGGCCCCGCCGAAGATGAAGCCGCGGGCCTCGGCCGCCACCACCAGGTCCACCTTGGCATCCCGGAAGGGCTGGGCCAGCTCGACCACGGCCCGACGAAGCGCCCGTGGGTCGGCCACCAGCGGCGTGATGTCCTTGAAGACGATGCCCGGCTTGGGGAAGTCGGGTAGGTCACGGATGAACTGCGCCAGTTCGCTCATTGCTGCCCTTTCGAAGGTGCAGGTCGGACAGTCGCAGGTCGCAAGTCGGAGCCCTGCAAGTCACGGAGCTGAGAGCTGCTGGGATGCGATCTCATTCCTGACCCCGCTGACGCATCTCGGCGGCCAGTTTCTCCAGGGCCCGACGCTCGATCTGACGGACGCGCTCGCGGGAGATGCCCAGGCTGGCGCCGATCTCCTGGAGGGTGAGTGGTCCCTGCTCGTCCATCCCGTAGCGGAGGCGGAGCACCTGGACCTCCCGCTCCTCCAGGGTGCCCATCAGTTCACGGACCAGGTCGCGCTGGTCCTCGTCGCTGAGGATGTCTTCGGGGGTCCGCTGGCGGTCGTCGGGAATGATGTCGCCCAGGCTCCAGCCCCCCTCCTCGTCCTGGGTTTTCTCCGT
>CAZIBA010000523.1:0-220 GCA_964536795.1 uncultured Planctomycetota bacterium
AAATGGACCTGATGTAGAGGACCAGCCTGTCCCCGAAGTAGAACCAGAGGAGGGTCCCGCCCCAGAGGGCCAGGGCGACTGTCCGCCACAACAACCCCCGGTGCCGCTGGAACCAGGTGGGCCCTTCCTCCCACAGCCCTGGAGCCTCATCGGCATCCGACCGGCCAAAAAGAGCACACACCGACCTCACCTCCTGCTCACAGGCCCCCAGCCATGCCCA
>CAZIBA010000523.1:230-920 GCA_964536795.1 uncultured Planctomycetota bacterium
ACGAAGTTCGACAACACCACCGACACCACCAGCACCACGATGAGCCGACGACGGAAGACACCCAGGTACATCATGATGAGCTTGATGTCCAGCATCGGCCCCAGCACCAGGAAGCTTAGCTTGGCCGCTGTCGTGAACTGCACGAAGGAGGCGGCCACGAAGGCGTCGGCCTCCGAGCACAGCGACAGCACGAAGGCCAGCACCATCATCACGACCACCGAACTGACCACTCCACCACCCATGGAAACCAGCACCTGACGGGGAACGAAGGTCTGCATGGAAGCGGCCAGCAGACTCCCCAGCACCAGGAAGCGACCCACGTCGATGAACTCACCGGCGGTGTGGGTGAGGACGTCCCGGAGCTTCCCGCTCAGCGTCGCCGGCACGGGATGGCTGAAGGCAACGGCCCCCACCGAGGCGTCGCCCGGAGGGTCGTCGTCGGCCCCCCTCCTCACCGGCGGCTTGGCCGCCTCGGTGAGCAGCTCCTCCCGCCGACTCAAGCGGCCCACCAGCAGGCCCACTACGATTGCGATGCCCACCCCCAAGACCACCCGGAGCACCGGGACCAGCACGCTCTCCTGTCTCCCGCGGAAGGCGATGATGGTGGAGCCGATGACCACCGGGTTCACGATGGGAGCGGCCAGCAGGTAACTCACCGCCGCCGGCAGTGGCACCCCCTTGCGGATGAGC
>CAZIBA010000523.1:930-2642 GCA_964536795.1 uncultured Planctomycetota bacterium
CCGACGGACCACCGGAATCACCCCACACTCACACACCGGGAAGACGGCCCCCAGGAAGGCACCCGCACCCACGGCCAGAACCGGGTTGCCGGGGATCAGGCGCTGCACCTGCTCGGGCGTGACCAGCACCTCGATGAGCGAGGCCACCAGAGCCCCCAGCAGCACGAAAGGAAAGGCCTCCAGCAGGATGCTGAAGAGCACGATCACGAAGACCTGCGATTCGGCCCGCCCACGGATGGGAGCGGTGAGCTTCCAGGCGGCGATGCCCACGACCAGCGCCGTGGGCAGCACGATGGCGGCCGTGAAAAGAATGCGCTGACCCACGGGCATCCGTGCCATTCGTCCGACACCTCTCCCGGAACTGAAGACCAACCCGTATGGGTCTCGGGTGTCTCCGCCGGCCGGCGGACCGGCCGGCGGCCTGCCCGACTCATGCTTCGTGGCGAGCCACTTCTCTGCTTCGCCCTGCGTAGCGGGCTTCGCAGAGCAGGGCCGCTGCGAAGCACGAGCTGCTCGATGAGCAAGACGAGACAGGCGGCGCCTCCCCGTACGGGTCTCGGGCGTCCGCACTGCCTGCCCGAGCGGAGCTCCTACACGGACTCACCCGACGGGCAAGACGAGACAGACGGTGCCTCCCCCGTGAAGCTCCCCTCCAAAGCCCCGCCGACCGAACCCCCGCCGGGGCCACCCGGCGAAGCCTCCCACATCATTCTAAGCCCCCAGCTACCCCCCGTCAACCACACACGGGCGAGCGAGCGGGCGTCAGATTTCTGGGTGATATTCTCTGCGGGCAGGCAACGCCCCGTACCGGGGCATGCAGCCCGCCGACCGGCGGGGACAAGGGGCTTAAGCCCCTTGCCTCTCTGAAACCTTCAGCGGCTGCCCGTTCCTGCCTGCTGCCCGTCCCCCCTACGGGACTTGCTTACCCACAAATCTGACGCACACCCACGGGCGAGCGAGCGGCAAGTGTGCCACGGCCCGCCTCCGTCGGCCAGTCCCTGCCACCCAGCACCGTGAGCAAGGTGTGCCACGGCCGGTCTTGCCCGGCCGTGCAGGACAGGCAGGTGTGCCACGGCCGGTCTTGTCGGGCCGTGCAAAAGCAAACTGTGCCACGGACCGGCCCGCAGGGGTGTCCGTGCTCTCCCCACCCGTGCCCGGCGCACGGGTGCCAGTCCAGGTGGCATGGTGGGTGCCACGGACGTCGGGCCGAAGGCCCACCGTCCGTGCACCGACACCGACGTGCACCCCCTCAACGCTTTTCTCCTTGCCAGGAGATGGATGAGGGTTCATAATGCTGGTGGTCACAATTGTGGCAGGCACGTTGCTGCTGATGTTGCCCCACCGGTGACGTGCTCGACGCGTTCGTCATAAGAACGTGTGCTTCCTCCGGGCGCGACGGCCCGAAGGAAGGGGGCGACGTCCGATCTTCATGGTCAAGGGGAGGCTAATGAAGGTCACCCATCAGCAACCTGTCCCTCTGTTCATCGTCTGCTGTTCCTGTGTGCTCGTTTGCAGTGGCCTGGCGCTCTCGGCCTATGCCAGCACCGCCTGTCCTGAGCGAAGTCGAAGGGCGTATCCCGAACCGGTGGTCAAGGGGGGCCTGGCCCGCACGAGGAAGGCTATGCGCCCGAGGCACCCTGTGGTGACCCTTTCTGGCCGCCGCCGGAACCGCCCGAGTGAAGAAGAGCGAAGGAGATGTCCTGATGGCAATT
>CAZIBA010000524.1:0-2641 GCA_964536795.1 uncultured Planctomycetota bacterium
ATGCTGGATCTTCTGATGCAGGGTGGCCTGATCGTAGACGGTAGCGGCAACCCGGGCTTCTCCGGGGCTGTCGGTATCGAGGACGAACGTCTGGTCATCCTCCGAGGCGATCTGGCCGGGGTGCAGGCGGGCCGGGTGATCGACGCCACTGGGCGCGTAATCTGCCCGGGCTTCATCGACGTGCACGCCCATTCGGGCCTGGTGATGCTTGCCGAGCCACGCCACGAGCCCAAGGTGCGCCAGGGCGTCACCACCGAGGTCATCGGCGTCGACGGGTGCTCCTATGCTCCCTTCCACGACCCTGCGGACCTCCAGCGCTTCGTCGAGCTCAACTCAGGGCTCGATGGCTGTCCGGTCCTTCCGGGTCGGTGGTCGACGGTCGCGCAGTACCTGGAACAGTTCGAGGGGCGGGCAGCGGTCAACGTCGTCTACGTGCTGGGGAATTCGCCCGTGCGCATCTGCGCCATGGGCTGGGAGGACCGCCCGCCGAGGCCCAGCGAACTCGAGAACATGAAGTCTCTCGTGCGCGACGGAATGGAGGAAGGGGCGTTTGGTCTCTCGACGGGCCTGGACTACCCCCCGGGCAGCTACGCGGATACGGCCGAGCTAATAGCTCTCTGCCGGGAGGTGGCGACGCTGGGGGGCATTCACCACAGCCACGTCCGCTACGCGTTGGGCGACCGCTTCTTGGATCCGTTTCGGGAAGCTCTGGAGATCGCTCGCCAGAGCGGCGTCTCCACGCATATCACTCACTTCTATCAGTCTTCGACGGCCCCGGGCGGAGCCAGCGAGATGCTCGCCCTCCTGGAGGATGCCCGGGACGAGGGTATCGACGTCACCTTTGACTGCTATCCTTACGTCTACAGCAGCACCCGCCTGCTGATCCTCGTGCCCCAGTGGGCGCACGACGGCGGCCCCGAGCGCCTCAAGGAGGTGCTCCGCTCTTCAGAAGCTCGCAGCCGGATGCGAAAGGAGATCCGACCCCGGGCGCCGAGCTGGCACCACGTGTGGCTCACCCACCTCAAGCGTCCGGAGCACCGGGTCTACGAAGGACGCTCGATGGCCGAGGTGGCTGAGATGATGGGTAAGGACGTGGTCGACGCGATCTGCGATCTCCTGCTGGCCGAGGATCTCCAGGTCTCCTGCGTCTGGGCCGGCGCCAACGCGATGACGCTCCCCAAGTTCGTCACGCATCCGCTCTCCATGGTGGGAAGCGACGCCCTCCTCATCGGAAAGTACCCGAGCCCCCGCAGCTACGGCACCTTCCCCGTGATTCTCTCCGAGTACGTGCGGGAAGAAGGTTTCCTGTCCCTTCCTGAGGCCATCCGCAAGATGACCTCCTTCCCCGCGCAGCGGTTGGGCCTCGCGGACCGGGGACTTCTGCGGGAGGGGTTCAGGGCCGACCTGGTGGTGTTCGACGCTCACACGGTCAAGGCTCCGGCGACCCGCACCCAGCCGAAGCAGTTTCCCGTCGGCATCGAGTACGTGATCGTCAACGGCCAGGTTGTCATGGATCAAGGGCAGCACACGGGAGTGTTAGTCGGGCGCGCCCTACGACACCGTCGCTCGACCTGAGGTCATGCTGGTCAGGAAGTCTGGGAGGGTTCCCGGGAAGACAGGTCGGCCCAATCGTTAGAGCGGAGAGTAAGGAACGATGGAACTCCGAGAAACCGTCTACTTCGAGCGACCGGGCAGGAAGAACACCGGGGCTGTCGCTCGGGCTGTGCGGGCAAGGTGCCAGGAGCTGGGTGTCAAACACGTCGTGCTTGCTTCGAGCAGCGGGAAGACGGCTCTGGTATTCCACGAAGTCCTGGAAGGGCTGGACGTGACGCTGATCGCTGTGGCCAGCCATGCCGGCTTCAGAGGCGGAGACAAGCCCTCTATGGAGCCAGAGCAAAGGGAAGAGCTGGAAGCCAAGGGCATCGCCGTACTCGTCTGCAGCCACATACTGAGTGGGGTGGAGCGCTCCATCTCGAGCAAGTTCGGGGGAAGGAGCCAGGTGGAGATCATCGCCCAGACCCTGAAGATGTTTGGCACCGAGGGCATCAAGGTGACGGTGGAGGTGGCGGTGATGGCTGCGGACGCAGGGCTGGTGCCTACAGACAGAGAAATCATCGCTGTGGGAGGTACCGGGGGCGGCGCTGACACCGCTGTGGTCATGAGGGCTGCTCACATGAACAACTTCTTCGACCTGGAGATACGGGAAATCATCGCCAAACCCAGGCAGCGAGGCAAATGAACCTTGTGGACGATGGGGGGAGGGGAGAAGACGATGGCGGAGAGGCCGTCGGAACGGAAGAGGTATCTCGCTTCCTCGGCAATCTCGTTACTTCTGTGCATCTTCTGGACGATGGGAGGGCAAGCGGTGGCAGACTCCATGCAGGCGGGTGTGGGCGAGAACCTCGGTCGAGGCCTGGTCGCTGTTCGTTGCGCTGAGGGTGTGTACCTGAGCTGGCATCTGCTCCCAAGCGACCCCGTTGACCTCGCCTTTAACGTCTATCGGCAGGAGGAAGCTGCCCCGGCCGTGGGCATCAACACCGAACCCGTCGCGCAGACCACGGACTGCCTCGACAGCTCCGCGCAAGCTGGGACATCGTACCGTTACCTCCTGAAGTCCGTCCAAGGGGGCGCGGAGAAGGAG
>CAZIBA010000525.1:0-2633 GCA_964536795.1 uncultured Planctomycetota bacterium
ACCGAACTGGCGCTCGACCATGATGGTATCGACGGCCTGGTGGGCCGCTTCGTTGGACTTGCACACCAGGACACCCTTGCCGGCGGCCAGGCCGTCGGCTTTGACCACGAGGGGACCGCCCTGACTGTCCAGGTAGGTGTGGGCCGCTTCGGGGTCGTCGAAGACGCGGAAGTCGGCCGTGGGGATGCGGGCCTCTCGCATGAGCTCCTTGGCGAAGACCTTGCTCCCCTCCAGCTTCGCCGCCTCCCGAACCGGGCCGAAGACGCGCAGCCCGACCTCCTGGAAGCGGTCGACGATGCCAGCGACCAGAGGTGCTTCGGGCCCGACCACCGTCAGGTCGATCCCCTGGCTCCGGACGAAGTCCAGGAGCCCCTCGACGTCGTCGGCGTCGAGCTCCACGCGCTCCGCCTGTTGCCCAGTACCGGCGTTGCCCGGGGCTGCGTAGACGACCTCCACCAGAGGCGACTGGGCAATCTTCCACACCAAGGCGTGCTCCCGCCCGCCACCACCAACTACCAGGACCTTCATCGACCTCTCCCACTGCCAGTGAACCTGCTCTCTTGGATGCCTCCGACCAACCCTACCAGCCGGGGTCACGCCGGTCCATCAATTCTGCTCCGGCCGCCGACTTAGACGTTCCTCACAGGTGCGCACGTTCCCGGCCACCGCCGCGCGGAGGGACTGGCTGAGCTCCTCGGCAGCCACCCGGCGGTACTCCTGGAGCGCCTCCTCGTACCGGCCGGCCGCAAAGAGTGTGTGGGCCAGACCCACTCGCGCCGATAGGAGAGTGGCTTTCAGGGCCAGGGCATGGCGGTGGGCGGCCTCGGCCTCTTCCAGGCGCCCCAGTTCCAGGTACGCACCCCCCAGGGAACTCCAGCCGAAAGCGTTCTCGGGGTCGAGTTCGGTGCCTCTCTTCAGCAAACTTAGAGCTTCCCGGGGCCGTCCGGTCTGCAGCACGTGGGCCCCCAGGCAGAGATAGGCGCTGACCCTCTTGGGGGAGAGCCGGATGGCCTCTCGCAGGTCCTCCTCCCCCTCCCAGTAGTGGCCGAGGGCCAGGAGACTATTGCCCCGAAGGAAGCGCGCCCGGCCCACATCCTTCCGAATCCCCAGGATTCGGGTGGTAGTCTCGATGACGGCCTGGTGCTGCCTGTCCTGGGCCTGAAGCTCGGCCAGGTTGAGGCTCACCTTCACCTCCTGACGGCCGTAGACGCCGTCGGGCTGCCAGAAGGACACCACCAGCAACCCGGCCGCGGGCAGGGCCAATGCGGCCAGCTTCAGCCACCGCTTGCCCCGCGCCGCCTCCCCCACCCCGACCATCGCCCACCCGGCGAAGAGCGCCAGCACCGGCATCACCGGAAGGCGGTAGCGCCCCACCACCGCGAACACCAGCATCCCGGCCACCAGCGAGCCCACGTAGAGGTAGAGGAGTGACCGCCGACCGACCTCCCCCAGCCCCCCGGCCAGGCCCACCGCAGCAAAGGCCAGGATGACCCCTGCCGGCACTAAGAAGAGGTAGAGCACAGGTGTCGTGGGCCGCTCCTCGGAAAGGGCGTTCTCCGTGCCGTGCTCGTAGTTGTCAATCATCCGCAGCGCCTTCCACGCCTCCAGCCGAAGCCAGGCGCCCGGCTGCTCCCGGAGCTTGCCCAGCGTCCGCTGCATCCAGAAGGCCGACACCTCGCGAGCGCTGGGCTTGCGACCCAGCTCGATCTCGGCCAGCTCGGAGATCTGGTCGGGGCTTTTGACCACGGAGTCGGGAAGCTCAGGCACCGGCTCAAAACCCCCCCGTCCCCCCAGGACGTTGCTCCGGGCGAAGGCCAGTCCCCCACCGGCGCTCACCGGCACGAAGGAACGGCCCACCACCCAGTTCCGCACGGTGACCGGCGCCACCACCGCACAGGCCGCCACAACCACGGCCGCCACGCAGGCAGACCTCCTCCTCCCCTCCCGAGGGGCGACCGCCACCAGCCAGGCCACCACGAGCACCAGGAGGACGAGCCCGTTGGACCGGGTGACGGAAGCCACTCCCAGGACCAGACCCAGAAGCACCCCTCGCCGCAGTCGCGGGTTCTCGGCCAGCCCGCCGGCCAGCTCCAGGGTCAGGAGGCTCAGGGTGACGTAGAGCGTCGTCACCAGCACCTTCCCCTCGACGAAGACGGCGAAGGGGTAGAGGACGAAGAGGGCCGTGCCCACGAGGGCCACCCGCTCGTCGAACCAGCGCCGGCCCAGCCTCCAGGTGAGCCAGACGTTGAGCAGCCCCAGCCCGTGCTGAAGCACGTAGACCAGCCAGAGCCGTCGCCCCACCAGCCAGTAGAGCAGGCCCAGGAGATAGGGATAGAGGGGGGCCTGAAGAAAGACGTGCTCACCCAGCCAGTCGCCTTCCGAGACGGCCACACCCCAGAGGTCGTAGTGGGCCGAGTCCAGCACCAGCAGTCGGGAGAAGGGGTTGTGGGCCAGGTTGTCCCACAGATAGAGCCCGCGCAGCACCGCGGCGAGTGCCAGGACGATAAGGAACGCCCGGGCCGGGTCCAGGCGCGGGCCCCGGCCCTCCACGGACGGAGAACGGGTGTCGCTCACGACGAACTCACCAGGGTCAGCAGGCTCAGGATGACGTTGAAGAAAGCGTGGGTGCCTAC
>CAZIBA010000526.1:0-2630 GCA_964536795.1 uncultured Planctomycetota bacterium
CTCTCGACGTGGAGCCGGAGGGCCCCCTGGCGCACTCGGAGATCATGGAGGCCCGGATCGGACTCCCCCGGGGCCAGGAGTTGGTCCTCTTCAACTTCCGCCTCCACCAGAATCGCAGCGTTCAGATGGAAGAAGCCACGGCCCTTCACGACCTGACGCTCCCCCTGAGACGTCCCGAAGTGAACCTCATGCTGGCCGGATGTCTGAGCTGTCCCGACCCGTACCAGCAACCCAGCGCCGAACGCTCAGAGACCCCGGCCTCCGTCCTCGCCGGTACCCGCAGAACGCCGTTGGCCGGCCAGCGCTCCGCATCCGGCCAACAGCACCTCGTTGACGTAGCCAGCTACCGTACCGACCTCATCGACCTCCACGGCTACCTGTGGCCCCGGGAACGGGCCACCTGTCCGGAAGGCGGGCAGTGCTGCCGCATCTTGGTGTCGCCGGAACTCACCGCCGACACCTACCGCAGGGAGGACTGGTACCTGACGGGCGTGGAGATCGTGGGTGACGAGGAGACCGACGCCTGCGGGCACCGTGCGGTGGTCGCTCACTTCTCACTGCGGTGAGTCCAACCCCTGGACTCCTGAGCCGGCACTCGACCTTGGGAGTGGCGGTGGCGGGTGGCTGGCTCTGCCGGGCCGCTCCTCTTAGGAGCGTGCGCCCTGCGGTGAGACGTTCAGATGGCCGAACAGCCGAGGGGAACCGATGCACCCGTGTGAGAATTATTGAAACTTTTTTTCGACGTGACGTCCGCGGCGCTTTCTGGCTGAGCCGGCCGTCGGTTTTGGAGTATCCTCAAGGCCACACGAGGATTACGTCCGTGCCGTCCTCTGCCGCCAAGGTGTGTCCGGTCCCTTGGTGGGGCCGGGTTTGTTTCAGAACTGACACCCAGTCCAAGAAAGTTCTTGACCTGATCCTGCTTGATGCGGATGATAACCGGTCTTAGCGCGGGAAGGAAGAGAGAGGGAGCCAACAAGACCACCATGGGAGCGAAGACGCTCGCGTCCCCAAAGAAGGTCCTTGTTGCAGGTGTATCTGGTCCGTCCTGGCGGGTGGTTGTGGAGCGCCTCGGCGCTCGCGGCTACACGGTCAGCCACAGGGAGGACCTTCCTCGGGTAGATTCCCCTGCCTTTGACCCCCAGGAATACGAGTTGGTCGCTTTTGGCCTGCCTCCCGCGTCGGAGGTGCAGCTCCCCTACGTCCGCGAGATGTGCGCCCAGGTCAATGGCACCAAGCTGCTCCTTCTGGGGAATCCCCTCGACCAGGTCACGATGTCCGAACTGGACCCCTGGGGCAAGCTTTCCTACCTGCCCGACTCGTCCATGCCCGATGCCCTGGCCGACCAGATCCTCCAGTGTCTGGACGAGGACTGGTTGGTGTGGGGCTCAACGTCGACGGACCCTGAGCCCCGGGTCTTGGTCGAGGCGCCGCCCGAGCATCTGCGCCCGCTGCTCTTGGCAGGCAGGGCGCTGCTCCACCACCTCAGGTCACTCACCCCCGGAAGCAGCTTCGACGGCGCCATCCACGACGTCCTCTCGCGCATCGCCGAGGTGCTGACCTGCGAGAGCAGCTCCTTCCTCGCCTGGGACCCGGCTGAGGGCGAGCTGGTGCTGCAGGCGTCTGCGGGTCCGCGGGCGGCCCGCTCGCTGGGGGTCAGGCAGAAGCTCGAGGGAAGCGTGGCTGGCTGGGTGGTCGAGCGCAAGCGTCCCCTCCTGGTCTGGGACCTGGAGCGTGTGGCCCGTTTCGCCCACCGGCCCAAGCGGAAGAGGTCGGGTCGGTCCTTCGTGTGCGTGCCCGTCGGCGACGAGGAGAACTTCTTCGGCGTCCTGACGGCCGGTTCTTCGAGGGAGGACGTGTTCACCTCGGTGGTCATGACGGCCCTGACGGAGGTGGCCGCTGAGCTGGCCTCGGCACTGGGCATCGTCCGTCAACTGCGGGAGACGAGGGAGGGGAGGAGCAGGGCATCGCTGGTCATCCCGGTGGGGGACGGTGGGGCCGCCAAGCCCCTGCAGGACACCTGGGACAGCCCGCTGGTCTGGCCCGAACTGCTGCGGGCGCTGCCCGTCGGTCTCGTTGCCCTGGACCGGGAGCTCAACGTCACCTTCTACAACCAACGGGCCGCAGAAATCCTCTCCTGCCAGGACCCGCTCAGCAAGGGAGAGGCCCTGGGACGGATGCTCAACCTGGACGGGAACCACTGGCGCAGCACGCTGTCACGGGTGCTCCAGGAGGGGCGCTCGGAGGAGTTCCATCACGTCTGTTCCTCGGGCTCGCCCCAACAGAAGTGGCTGCACCTCATGGTGAGTCCCTTCCGTGACGAGGGCGGTCGGGTGCTGGGTGCGCTGGTCGCCTTCCTCGAAGTCAGTAACAGCGCCTCGCTGGAGGGTCGGCTGGCGCGGATAGAGCGTCAGGCCCTGCTTGGTGAGCTCACCTCGAAGGTGGCTCACGAGATCAACAACGCCCTGGACGGGGTGATGAGGTTCGTCAGCCTGGCCCTGAGGACGCGTTCTGACGCCCAGGCAGCCCAGGAATACCTGGAGGAGGCCCATTCGGGGCTCCACCGGATGGCCAACGTTGCCGCCAGGCTGCTCAAGTTCTCTCGTGGGGGGGGATCGGTGAAACAGGATGCC
>CAZIBA010000527.1:0-2630 GCA_964536795.1 uncultured Planctomycetota bacterium
GATCTTTTCAACGATGCGGTAGTGGTCGAGAGTCTGGCCGATCAGGTCGGTCACGGTGACACCTGCAAGACGTGACGTAAGGATGAATGTTGCCAGGCCGAATTGGCGGGCAACATCCCACCCTACTCTCATTCTACCGTTTCCTGCCGTTTTGTCAATCATTGCACCGGCGTCGAAGACGAGAAAAGGGATTGCCAGCTGGTTACCAGTTGTGGTATACTCAAACACGGCTGTTCCCTCGCGACCTGGAGGCCTTCTACTGAGGCTCACCAACAGACGGAAAGGAGACATTACCATGAGCCAGAAGATCAATGTTGCCATTGTGGGTCTGGGGTTTGGCGCTGAGTTCATTCCCATCTATCAGAGGCACCCCCATGCCAACTTGTACGCCATCTGCCAGCGTACCGAGAGCCACCTGAACGAGGTGGGTGATGAGTTTGGGGTGGATGTGAGGTACACCGACTACGAGGAGCTGCTCAAGGACGACCAGGTGGATGCGGTGCACATCAACACCCCCCCTGACCTGCACGCTCCCCAGAGCCTGGCTGCGCTACGGGCGGGTAAACACGTGGCCAGCACGGTGCCGATGGCGACCACGGTCGAGGAGTGCGTCGAGCTGGTCAAGGCGCAGAAGGAATCGGGCAAGAAGTATATGATGATGGAGACGACTGTCTACACCCGCGAGTTCCTGTACGTGAAGGAGCTGCACGACAGGGGCGAGCTGGGCCGAATCCAGTTCCTGCGGGCCGCGCATCATCAGGAGATGGCGGCTGGCAACTGGCCCAGCTATTGGCTGGGCTTCCCTCCCATGCATTACGCTACGCACTGCGTGGGACCCATCCTGGGACTGGCAGGAAAGCAAGCTGAGGCTGTCTGCTGCCTGGGGTCGGGCCGGATCACCAAGGACCTGGCGGCCAAGTATGGCTCGCCTTTCGCGGTGGAGACATCTCACATCAAGATGAAGGACTCTGATTTGGCTGCTGAGATGTCGCGTTCGTTGTACAACACGGCCCGAGAGTATGTAGAGAGCTTCGACGTCTACGGCAGCAAGGCGACCTTCGAGTGGACACAGATAGAGGCGGAAGACCCGGTGGTTTTCTACGGCGAGGACGCAAAGCGGGTCAAGGTGCCTGACTACGCCCACCTGCTGCCGGAGCCCATCCAGGTGTTCACTACCGGTGGGGTCTATGATCTCGAAGGGGAACAGCATATGTCCTTCACCCAGGGTGGCGGTCACGGCGGCTCTCACCCCCACCTGGCCAACGAATTCCTGATGAGCATCGTTGAGGATCGAGATCCCTTCCCCAACGCCGCGCTGTCCGCCAACTGGACCTGCACGGGCATTTGCTCCCACGAGTCAGCGATGAAAGGCGGCGAGTGGATCGCGGTGCCATCTTTGGGTGGGTGATCACCGAATCTGGCTACCTGACAGTATCGAATGGGACGCAGACTTTCGCGGATTCTCGCAGATAGGAATATGAGAATCTAGAAGAACCGTCGCGCATCTGCGTTGATCTGCGTCCTGTTGGAACTATGTAACCAAAGCGTCAGGTGCCTAGCACCAAATTAATTCCAGTGAACAATGAGGTAGCAAGGATGATATATCGAGTTAACTTGGCAACACAAGAAGTCGAGAAAGCCGAATGTCCGGAGAAATGGGTTGGCCTGGGAGGGAGGGCGTTGACGTCGGCCATAATCGCGGCCGAGGTATCCCCTCGCGCGTGGCCGTTGGGCCCAGGCAACAAGCTGGTGATGGCACCGGGCCTGCTGGTCAACAGCGGGGCGTCCAGTACGGGACGTCTGTCGGTCGGGGCCAAGAGCCCGCTCACCGGTACCATCAAGGAAAGCAATACTGGCGGGCCATCAGGGCAGCAATTGGCGCGGCTGGGCGTAGACGCCTTGATCTTTGAGGAGCCGGCGGAGCGTGACCAGTGGCTGGTGGCCCGCGTCAGCACGGAGGGGGTCGAAGTGCTGCCAGGCGACCATCTGGCTGGCCTGGGGGTTTATGAGAGCGTCACCCGTCTGCGTGACCGGTTCGGGGATAAGGTGGCCGTATTTGCGATCGGGCCGGCCGGCGAGCACCGGCTGGCGGCGGCCAGCATCGGGGTGACTGATGCCGACGGCGTTCCCGCCCGCCATGCGGGACGGGGGGGATTGGGGGCGGTGATGGGCAGTCTGGGACTGAAAGCTATCGTGGTGGATACGACCAATGCACCAAAGGCCACCAGCCCGGCTGATCCCGAGGGACTGAAGGCCGCCAACCGGCGGTTCGTTGAGGCCCTCATGGCACATCCGGTTTCTGGTCAGTCGATGCCAAAATATGGCACCAATGCCCTGGTCAGCCCCATCAACGCTCTGGCGGGGCTGCCCACACGCAACTTCAGCCAGGGACAGTTTGAGCTGGCAGAACAGATCAACGGCGACGCATTGCACGACCGCATCGTCGAGCGTGGGGGTGAGACGACCCACCGGTGTATGCCCGGCTGTGTCATCCGCTGCTCCAACACGTACGTGGACGAAGCCGGACAAGAGGTAACGCGCGGTTTTGAGTACGAGAGCATTGTGCTGCTGGGAGCGGATTGCGGCATCGGAGACCTGGACGCGGTGGCCCAACTCAACTATCTGTGTGA
>CAZIBA010000528.1:0-2621 GCA_964536795.1 uncultured Planctomycetota bacterium
GCAGGACGCACAGGAAATCGGCTTTCCCGCGCAGGGGGACCTTGATTTCAGGCCGGCTCTTCGACACCAGGATGACCCTGGCTCCGTCCACCGAGCCCATCAGGAAGGGAATGCCCCAGGGGGCCTGCTCGCCCTCCGGATACTTGGCCACCCGCTCCGCGTATTCCTTCAGCTCCGCGTTGCGGACCGACCTGCCGGGCCAGTTGAAATAGCGGCTCAGGTCCACCGTCCGCGACTTGGCGCCAAACAGCTTCTTCTTCCTGGTCGAGCGCTTTCCCATGACCGGCCTCCTTCTGCCTGTGCCAGGACGCATTCCCGTCGGGGTGCCCCAACGGAGTCGCCCGGAACGCACAACACCCATAGCTCTTGTAGCTCTATGCAGGGCCGGCGTCAATCGGCCCTGCGAGGGACCTGCTCCTTCGCATTCGTGTCACTCGCTGCCCGGGTACTGCGCGTACCAGTTCCGCTCGGCCTGCTTGGGAATGTAGGCACCGCCGGGGAGGTCGTCCTCGGTGCGGATGGTCCACCTGAGCAGCTCCTCGACCATCTCCAGGCGGACCTCGCGAAGCGACGCATCCTCGAACAGGTTGTCGAGTTCGCCCGGGTCGGCCTCGACGTCGTAAAGCTGGCCGCGGCCGATCATGTCGAACTCCAGCTTCCATTTCCCCATGCGGACCATCTTCATGGTCCCGCTCTGGGTGACGCAGTTGAGCTCGTCGAAGTAGGGCTTGTCGCTCGGGAAGTGAAGCTGCGGTGTGTCGGACTCGGTGTAGTGCAGGCCGCCGAAGCCTTGCTCGGCGTAGATGCTGTGGAACTCCTCCTTCGGGTAGCCCCCACCCGTGAGCATGGGCCAGAGGCTCCGGCCCTGCACGCCGTAGGGAATCTCCTCCGCCAGGACTTCCAGGAGCGTGGGCATGATGTCGACCAGGGAGACGAAGTCGTCCCGGAGTGAGCTTTCAGCGACGATGCCCGGTCCCATGAAGAGCAGGGGGACGCGGATCAGGCATTCGGGCATCCCCACCCCCTTGCGTTGGAGCCCGTAGTCGCCCGCGTAGTCGCCGTGGTCGCTGGTGAAGATGATGATGGTGTCCTCCAGCGCCCCGCGCTCATCGAGGTATTCGACGAACCGGCGGATCTGGTCGTCGAGGAGGCGGAGCATGCCGCAGTAGTTGGCCCGGTAGCGCCGCCAATGGTCGTCGTAGCCGGGGTGCTTCGCTTCGATCATTCGGCGTTCCCACCGCCACTTGGCGCCCTTACGCTCCAACGCCTCGGGACCGGCCACCCGGTCTGGAACCCGGTCCTCGGGAAAGAGGCCGAAGTACGGCTCGCAGACCTGGAAGGGGTTGTGGGGCTCCGGGAAGCTCAGCCAGAGAAAGAAGGGCCTGTCGTCCAGGCCGTCGACGCACTCGATGGCGTCGCGCACCACCCGGCAAGGGAGTTGGCATGTGGCGGGAAACGGTGTCGGCTCCAGGCTCAGGGAGGTGTTCCCAGCCAGGGCACTGAGCCAGTCATCCATGGCCTGCTCCTGTGCGGTGTTGGCCTCGGCCCGGCCGCCTCCCCGGTGGCCGTAGGTGACGGCGAAGTCGAAGTCCTCCGGTTTGAGGTAGCTGTGGTTCTTTCCGGCCAGGTTGATGGAATAGCCGTGTTTCCGCAGCACCTCGATGAGATCCGTCGTGCGGAAGAGGTTCCTGATGCCTGAGTTCTGGCGCACGCGTGCCGCCTTGGGGAACCGTCCGGTGAACATGCTGCACCGGGCCGGAGCACAGATGGGCATGGGGGTGTAGGCCCGACGGAAGCGAATGCCCCGGGCGCCCAGCGAATCGATGAAGGGCGTGGTGTCCAGAGGGAAGCCCTCGGCCTTCGAGAAGTCGGCCCGCTGCTGGTCGGTCATGATGATGACGATGTTTGGTGCTGGCATCTCTTGCATCCTTATACCTGGCCAGAGGCGTTCGCGCGTCCTACCACGCGGCCTCCCGGACCGGGAGCGGGTCAACGGTCCAGGCCATCCGGTCGCAGAGCCTTTTGAGCATCTCCAGCTTGATGGTCTGGTACTCGGCGTCGGCCCATCGGTTGTGAGTTTCGTGGGGGTCCTCTTCGAGGTCGTACAGCTCGCCCACGTCCCGGCCGTGCACGGCGACGAGCTTGTGGCGCTCGGTCCTCACCATGGTAAGGTCGGTGGCCCGGTCCCGGCGGCCGCCGTGGGAGTTGTAGAACTCACAGTAGACGTCGTCCCGGTGGCGGTCCGCCGAGGCCCCTCCGGACAGGAGCGGCCAGAGCGATTCCCCCTGCATGCCAGGATGACGTTCCAGACCAACCGCCTGGAGCAGCATGGGCGCTATGTCGGTGAGTTCGACCAGAGCGGGGCTTCGGCGCCCGCCGGCGATGACCACCGGCCACGAGATGATCAGGGGCACATGCACCGCAGGCTCGTACAGATACGGGCCCTTGAGGTAGACACCGTGGTCGCCCAGCATCTCACCGTGGTCGCTCATAGAAATGACGATGGTGTTCTCCCGCTGGCCGGTCCGATCGAGCGCTTCCAGCATGCGGCCGACCTGGGCGTCGATGAGGTCCACCATGGCCCAGTAGGCGGCGCGGACCAGCCGATGGTCCTTCTCGGT
>CAZIBA010000529.1:0-2617 GCA_964536795.1 uncultured Planctomycetota bacterium
CGACAAGCACAAAGACAAGTAGGCACGTCCGCGCGTATTTCATCTCATCGTTCCTTCCCCCACGATCTTCGC
Source organism: uncultured Planctomycetota bacterium (assembly GCA_964536795.1). Lineage (GTDB taxonomy): Bacteria > Planctomycetota > DG-23 > CBDVDV01 > CBDVDV01 > CAZIBA01. The sequence goes on from CAZIBA010000529.1 coordinate 73, forward strand.
CCAGAACGGCCCCCCCGGGCCGACTTACGAATGAGCAGCCTTGGCCGCGACGGCTGAAGCTGCGTCACGGTACATCACTTCGTCAGCAGCTCATCCAGGGCCTCCGCGAACCCTTCCAGGTCCTTGTATCCTCCCGGAGCCCAGGTGCAGTAGACCACCCCCTCGACCCCATTGGTCTTCCGGGCCGACTCGATCCAGCCCGCCAGGGTCTCCTTGTAGTTGGGGCTGTCGTAGTAGCCACCGATGAGCTGCCGGTGCCCGCGCTCGGCAAAGAAGGGCAGCGACTTGTCTCGCGCTCCGTAGTACCAGTTGACGATGCCGACCGAGGGGGCGAGCCCTTCCCACGACCCGGCGAGGGTGCTTGCCACCAGGTAGAAGTTGTCCTTGGCGTTGTGGTTGGGGTCGAACATATCGCTCCACGTGAAACACTCGGCCTCGGGGTCGATCCGGTGGACCATCGTGGTGATTCGGCTGACGTGCTCGGCCAGGACCTGGCCAGCCGTCTCGCCCGGCCTTTTGCAGAGGGCGCAGTGGCCGGCCAGTCGGAGTTCGTCGTAGCCCAGCATGTACTTCCGAGGTGCGAAGTACTCTTTGACGTTCCTGACCTGGCGCTCGAAATGCGCAAAAAGCTCCTCTTCCCTGAGGCAGCAGGCCACCTGGCCGTCCAGGATGACGACGGTATGGTAGAAGGAGACCTTGAGGCGTTCACCTTCTTTGATGCGGCTGTTCTTGGTCAGGACGATGGGCGGGGCCGGATGCCACTTCTCGTAGCCGCCCGGCCAGGGCACGCGCCCCATCTTCGCGTACTCCCAGCGCTCGAAGTCCTGCCCTTCCTTGTAGACAGTCCGCCCGTCCTCGCTGGTCAGCCTCAGGGGGCACCCCGGTCTGCGGAGCATGTTGACGCCAGCCGTCTCCCTCAGCTCGATGTCGTCGATCCAGGCCTTGCCCGACTGGGCCCCCCAAAGGCCCACGTAGAAACCGACCTCGGTATGCTCCATGGAGTTAAAAACCAGGTCCGTGACGGTCCAGTCCTGGGTGGGCGAGACGTTCAGGTTGGTCTGGATGAGGTCGCGCTGACCGCTGAGCACGGCCGCTCTCGTCTGGCCGGCGCGGAGGTTCTCCGTCTTGATCCAGAGCCGCAGGTGGTACTGGTGCCAGGGCTCGAGCGTGAGCGTCCGGTTGAAACGGACGTTCCGGTGCTCCTCGCCGGCACCGAAATCCGAGAGGCGGGCCGACGCCCTCCCTGAATGGAAAACTTCGGTGTCCTGGACGACGACCACCCCCGGACTGTCGTACCAGGACCAGCCTGCCAGCTTCCCGTTCTCCAGCGTCTCGAAGTCGCCCATGGGGAGCAGGTTCTCGGTGTTGGCCACGGTCGCTTTGCCGTCTCTGACCACGAGGAGGCAGTCTTTGACCGCCATCCCCTCGGCCAGGTTGGGGTTGTTCTGGAGGATGGAGGTCGACCAGCCGATGCCGACGACGGCCGGGATGATCTCGATGCCGATCCTGTCGGCGGCCTCCTTGGCCCGTCTCATGTTCGCATAGTACCCCTCGGGGCGGTCGTCCATGTTGCCCCACTTCCAGTCGCCGGTGAGCATGCCGTTGTAGCCCGCCCGCTTGGCCCGCTCCATGAGTTCGATGTACTCATCCACCTGCGCATCCACTTGGAAGTTGCGCGGGCAGTACACCCACCGCCAGCGGATGTTGAGTTCCTCGCCCGCTGCGGCCCCTGCGACTGAGAGCACCAGCAGCCCCACCACCAACGCCAAAGAGACTCCACGAAGTGACATGGTCACCTTCCCCTTTCGATTCTGCGAACAGCCACTCGCCCCTTCCTGAGCCGAGGTGCCTTCAATACCGCAGTGAACCCGAACTGTCAACACGCTTACCCCGCTGGGGTGGGCGTCAGGTTTGTGGGTGATACTCTCTGCGGGCAGGCAATGCCCCGTACCGGGGCATGCAGCCCGCCGGTCGGCGGGGACAAGGGGCTAAGCCCCTTGCCTCTCTGAAACCTTCAGCCGCTGCCCGTTCCTGCCTGGTGCCCGTCCCCCCTACGGGACCTGCTTACCCACAAATGCGACCCACACCCGGTCCGACGGGGTGGGCTCAGAGACCGGCTGGACCTCGGCCCTGGGCCCTTCGACCACGCTCGGGGCAGGCAGGCCCAGGCCACCCCGTGCTTGTCGAGGGGTGGTCTTCGGACGGGCGTCCTACTCGGGGCGCTTGCCCGTGCGTTCCTTGAAGTGGTCCAGTCCGATGCGGATGAAGCTGGTGGCGCTGTCGGAGATGCTATTGAGCTGCTTGGAGATGCGGGAGAGCTTGATGCTCAGAATGACGACCAGCAGCAGGATGCCCAGGAAGGCCGACGTGGTCATCACCACGATGTAGACGACGAACCAGTTGCCCAGGTAGGGCTCGTCCCCCTCGTCGACCGACGCCTCGGCCAGGAGCTTGCGCAGGGCTCGGGCCTGCCTGCTGATCTCGGCCTCGGTGGGTTCCGGCTCTCCCGCATCGTCTCCTCCGCCTGCTTGCGCTCGGTGATGTC
>CAZIBA010000530.1:0-2611 GCA_964536795.1 uncultured Planctomycetota bacterium
CACCTCGCGCGGGGGCGCCCAGCCCGCCGCGGGGTCGATCATGGCCAGCCGGAGCAGCGTCCGGCCGGGGCGGAGATGGTCGGCCAGGAAGGAACCGCTCACCGACGGCTGGATCATCCCGCGGAGCTGCAGGCTCCCGTCCTCGGCCGACACCCCCACCACCCCCTGGGTCGTGCAGTAGACGTACTGGCGCGAGCCCCGATAGTCCAGGGCCACCACCGAGGAGTGGGTCATTCCCCATCCGCCCGGGTTGGGCGTCCGCCAGACGGTCTCACCCGTGGCCAGCTCCACGGCCATCATCAGGGGGTCGCCGCCGGGGGCCAGGATGACCCGGTCCCCGTCGATGAGCGGACACTGACCCGCGTACCACGGGGGCACCTTGCTGCCGTGCTCTTCGACCAGGTCCATCTTCCAGATGAGCTCGCCCGTCTTGGCGTTCAGACAGTGGACGTGGCACTTGGGCCCCAGGGCGACAAGGTAGTCGTCGTCCACGGCCGCCACCGTGCGGGACATCCCGTGGTTGCGCTTGACCTGGACGTAGTAGGTGTAGCGCCAGAGCTCGCTGCCGTCGGCCAGGGATAGGCAGCGGATGGCGTCCTCCTTCTTCTCCCGGTCGTAGTCCACCAGGTAGACGCAGCCGTCGTGGATGGCCGGACCGGCGTGGCCTTCTCCCACCGTCAGCCGCCAGAGCACCCGGGGACCCTCGGCCGGCCAGGAGCGGGCCAGGCCCGTTTCCGTCCGGACGACGTTGGTCCGGTCCGGACCTCGGAACTGCGGCCAGCTTCCCGTGAAGGGGGCAGGTCGGCCCGACCCGGGGATCAGTGTGCCCATGTTGCGCTCGGCTTGCTCGGTAATGGCCGCTGTGGTCCTTGCTGCTCCCCCCTCGCCGGGCAGGCGCATCTCCAGCTCGGGCCGTCGGCTGGCTGCCAGCCAGACGGTGAGCACCAGCGCCGCCAGGAGCGCTGCTAATGTCGGAGCCCCGAAGTTCAAACGATCGACTCTCACAGCCGTGTCTCGAACAGGAGGGTGCGGGGGACCTGGCGACCGAACACCAGGGGCACGGCCGAAGGGAAGGTCACCACTTCTCCTCGGCCCGTCGGGGGACAACCATCATTGTAGCAGATGCACGGGCGCTTTTGAAGCTTTTTATGACCGGCAGGTCACGGCCCACTCGACATAAGCGGAGACGGTCCAGCCCCCCAGGGCCCGCCTCAGAAGGTGCCGTCACTCTCCAGCGCCTGGCCCCCGCGCTCCGAAACAGTGGATGGCTCCGTCACCTGTGCCGATGACCAGCCGACCCTCGGCCACCGCCGGTGAGGCGGTGATGGCCCCGCCCGCGGCGAAGCTCCAAAGCTCCTTGCCGTCGGCCAGGGCCAGGGCGTAGAGGGTCCCGTCGTCGCTTCCGAAGAACAGCCGCTCCCCGACGATGACGGGAGAGGAGTCCACCCCGCCTCGCGCTCGGAAACGCCAGAGTTCCTTCCCGTCCTCCCCGGCCAGACAGCGGACCACTTTGTCCCGGCCGGCGAAGACCACCCGCTTCCCAAGCACCGCCGAGGAGGCGTAGAAGGGCTCCGTATCCTCGGGCTCCTCGACGTTCCAGAGCACCTTCTTGAGCACCGGGTCCACACAGGTCATCCGGCCCTGGTAGGTGGCGAGATAGAGCCTCCCGTCGGCAAGAGCCGGCGAGGCAGCCACGAACCCGCCCACGTCCACGGCTGCCTGCTGGCGGCCGTCGCCGACGCCGATGATCCTCACCTGGCCGTCGCAGCCGGCCACCACCACCTCGTCGTCGGTGACGCACGGGCTGCAGTGCACCGGGGCCTCGGTCTGGAGCTTCCACACCAGCTCTCCCCTGACGGCCGAGAGGCAGTACAGGTGGTGGTCGTAGGAGCCCACCAGGACGTTCTCCCCGTGGAAGTTGGCCGAGGAGATGATCTTGCCCTCCGTCTGGAAGGTCCAGAGCTTCTCCCCCGTACGGGCAGAGACGGCGTGGAAGGTGCCGGCCCCATCGCCCACGAAGACCCGCCCGTCCCTGACCGCCGGGGCTGCCTGGATTGCGTCGGTGGCCTCGTAGGTCCACTTCACCGAGCCTTTCTCCAGGTCCAGCGCCAGGAGCTTGCTGCCGTCGGTGCCTACGTAGGCGGTCCCCTTCAGGATGGCCGCCGTGGACTGGACCGCTGAACCGGCGTCCTGGGTCCACAGGAGCTCCGGCCTGGCCGGGAGCTGGGAGCGCGAGACCCCGGTCTGGGCCGGGTTGCCCCGGAAGGTGGGCCAGGACCCGGTGGGCTGGCCCTGAGCCCAAGTGAGGCCCGCTGCCAGCAGAGCCAGCGCCAATCCGGACCTCGTAGCTATTGAGTACCTTGCCACCATCGCTCTGCAGTCCTCTCCTCGTCAGTTCAGCTACTCCGACCGGAGAGCCGACAGCAGCTCCCCGCGTACGGACACGCTCGAGGCCACCACGCACGACGCCAGCCCCAGCGACCCGCAGGCCAGCAGCGTGCCCGCCAGTGACACCCACTTCACGTCGGTCAGGGCCGAGGCCAGTTGTGGGGCCACGGCCACCAGGGCGCAGGCCGTGCCGATGGCCAGTCCCAGCACCAGCAGTACGCCG
>CAZIBA010000531.1:0-2608 GCA_964536795.1 uncultured Planctomycetota bacterium
AGACCGGCCTGGGCACTGCTGCTTTGGGTGAACTCGCCGGCGCTGGGCACGTCCACCGGCCCGATGACCCGCCGATAGGGCACCCGGGCCGCGTCCGGGTGGAGCCAGGCCCAGACGATCGCTGCGAAGGCCTCGGCCAGACTGTAGTAGTGACCATCCACCTCAGTGTAGGACAGACGTTCGAGGACCGCTCGGGCCAGACGGACGACCGTGGGCCTGTCCAACCAGGGCGGGGTGAGCTTCGCCTCGGCCGTCAGTGCATCGTAGGTGGTGAACTGGGCGTCGTGGGCCTCCCGTGCGTAATCGACGAGTTCGCACATTCGACGGATGCGACTGGCCGTCTCTTCCTCGGGCAGATGGGGGGCCAACTCATAGGGACCGAAGCGGCTGACACGCGGACGGCCGCGGAAGTTGACGTTGCTCCAGAATGCCTCGGTGAAGAACATGCAGGGGTGGAAGCGGACGTTGATGAGGTCCGCACCCTGGCGGGCGAACTCGTCCAGCCGACTGGGGCCCCGGCCCGAGTAGGTGTCGCTCTCGCGGACGATGGGCAGTGACACGCAGAGCATGTTGACGAACCAGAGGACGCACTTCCACCGCGGGGCAGGCGGGCTCCCCGGCTGGGGCGCCAGGTGACGGGCGTCCCAGGGCTTGCCGTGCCACTCGTCGGGTGACAGGCCGTAGGCGAACGTCCTCAGACCCAGCAGGTGGTAGGCGTAGAGGACCTGCGCGGCCGAGTCGCCACCGGTGCGGAAGTACGTCGTGGGCCGACGGCCGAAGAGCTCCTCGATGTCACGCAGACCCTCGGCCTCGGTGGCAACGAGGTGTCGGACGGCTTCGTCCCAGCTCCGCTCCTCGACGTACTCCGACATAAAGGCAGGCTTCACCAGGGGATCGGGGAAGAGGAAGTGGTTGTCCGTGTGGTAGCAGATGTCGTGTTCCTTGAGCGCCTCGACCACGTCGTAGCGACCCAGGTCGCCGATGAAGCGCGCCTTCTCCCCCACCAGACCGAAGCCCGCCCGCACCCCCCGCTCCGTCAACGCCTCGGCAATGCGCAGCAGCACGTCGTTGGCATAGGCGTCGGTGAAATCCTCCGTGTCAAAGCTCACGATGATGCGCATGGTGCTCCCTTCCCCGTCGGTATGGGCGGCCGAAAGGGGCCCAATCCAACGCCCCTACAACTGGAGGGCGGACATTCCTGCCCGCCAAAGCTCCGCCGCCCCGACAGGGCACCACGGCGGGTGCCACGGGCACCGGGCCGAAGGGACAGTGCCCGTGCTCCCTCCACCCGAGGCTTTCGGTCCCTTCCTGGACACGGGTACTCCCACGGGGGTACCCGTGCCACCCCTGATGCGGGAGGGCGGACATTCCTGTCCGCCAGACCTCCGACCGGGCACGAATGCCCGGCCTCCCGAAAGGTAGCCGCGTCACTCGTCGTCTATCTGACACCGGTGATGGCGGCCAGGATGGGGGCCGAGGCCGTCACCGCCTGGGTAGCCACGAAGTCCACGGACCGAATGGGCACGTCCGGCCTGGGGTTCACCCACTCATAAGCGTAGAGGGTGCGCGTGGCCCCGGCCTCCCCGCAGAAGACGGGCACGGCGAAGTAGCTGATGGACTCCGGGCCCGAACCGAACTTGAGGTCGGGCCGGGCGGCGTTCTGGCCGTAGCGGACCTTCACCTCGGCCCTCTGCCCGTCCTGGTAGTGAACGACGTAGGAGCCGATGTGCTCGCTGGAGTCGGCCACCCCGCCGATGCTGGAGAAGGTGCGCCCATGCTGGCCCCCGCCCACCGCTCCCTGCAGGAAGACCAGGCCCCTGAACTTCCCCTGGACGCCGATGCCCTCGATGGCCGTCGGGGCGTCGGTCGGTGGCGCCTCCAGCTCCTTCCTGGCCTGCTCCTCGTCCACGCCGGGCAGGGCCGCGTCGGCTCGGGCGACGGAGCGCATTCGCCTCAGGGCGGCCCCGTCCAGAGGCACGGGTTCACCCACGCGGCGAAGCTGCAGGCAGCGTCCGCTGAGCTCGAAGGGCACCGGATACCCGTCTTCCGCCTGCCGACCCAGCCCGGCCAGGCCGCCCGGAAGCTCAGCGTTGGCCGAGGCCGAGAGATCGATGGGGACGAACTCGGACGCCTCCGCGTGGAGGGCCACGCAGGACGTTCCGCTCAGCTTCTCCCTGAGAGGAATGAAGAGGTCGCGGAGCAGGCGGTAGTGCTCGGGCACGTCCATGTGGTGCACCGACCACAGGTGGTTGGCTGCGTAGAGCATGGTGTGGAGGATGCCGTCCTTGCCCAGGCAGAACTCGTCGGCAGCGGTCCAGGTGGAGACCTCACCACCCAGGACGTATGGCTTGGAGCTGCGCCGCTCCCACTCCTCAGGCGAGAAGCGTGTGGGCTGGAAGTTGCCGTATATCTGCTTGAAGCCGTAGGCCGCCAGGCTGTCCTCCGGTCCGTCACCGCGGGAGTAGGACCAGTTCAGCAGCAGGATGTCCTTGGGGGCGTCCTCGATGGCCTCGTAGGTCTGGGGGAAGTCGTACCAGATGTCGCCGTCGCGCACGCTCTTGGCGTCTCCGTCGTGCTCCTTGACGTAGTGGTCGCCCCACATGCAGAC
>CAZIBA010000532.1:0-2602 GCA_964536795.1 uncultured Planctomycetota bacterium
AGGCCTATACACCCCACTCATTAATCAAAAATATAAACTGATTCTCCAAAAAATGGACGATAATGACAATTTTCCAGACTGGGAATCAGTTTTTCCTCAGCATGTCAATTTTCAAAAACTTGAACTACTGAATGGCAATATATCACAGAACTATACTGTCCTCGTTAGAATATTACCAGAAAATATCACGATTAACTATGATTACTTCGCAGATCTTGGCAATGACTATTTCACAACTTATATTTATGAAGATAATAAAATGGCTTTTGTAAGTAATAATAAACTGGCAGTGATTATGCCGATGAGGGCGTAAATATAAAAACACTCAACAATAAGGAATAACAAAATGTCCACCAAAATAACGACCAAAAATCTATCCCAAAAAGCAATGCTGGTAACACTGTCCATCAGCCAATGGCTCGCACGAATCAGGGATCCAGAAATCTCACAAAAAGCCACCAAGGATGCTCTCGCTAAACGCTCAGATATTGTATCGAGTACCAAGGCTCTAATCCCGATCAAGGGCGCATTCAAAGATCTACGATCAGCAATTAGCGCAATCAAGGCCTACCACGAAATGATGACCCTGCCATGGAGACGTAACCAACGAATTTTGCCATCTTCCAAGTATCCGAAATATTCCAAACAGATGAGAGATCTTATCTCCAAATTTGATAGTATTATTCCACTATTTGCCCATGAATTTCCATCGCTCAAGCAAGAAGCGAAACTCAATTGGGGAACCCTGTACAATGAACAAGACTATCCTGCATCTTCTGATCTCTCCAGCAAATTTGGAATAAGTTTATCTGTCGACCCAATTCCAGCAGATGGTGACTGGAGGGTAAACTTGTCCAAAGAAGAACTCGAAAAACTCAATGAAGAAATAGAAAAACAAAAACAGGAAAGACTCGAAATAGCCATGGATGCACTTTGGGCTCGTATCTATCAACCGATTAAGCACATGGTCGAAGTCCTAAACAAAGATAAGCCGCGAATCTTTGAATCATTAATTACCAATATTCAGAACATCGTACAGTTATTGCCAGATCTAAATATGGAAAATGATCCACAGAAAGAGGAACTCAGAAAAAAGATTGAGGATAAACTTTGCGATATCACGCCCGATATGCTCAGAGAATCGGAAGGTATCAGAAAGATGGTATTAACAAGAGCTGAAGAACTGAGAACTGAAATCAAAGAAGTCAGTGGAATAGAAGATGATGATATTGCTGCTGCGATGGTTACCGGATATAGTGGAATATATGATCAGAAGAAAATTAAAATGTAAACTCCGAGGTATAAAATGACCCCATCCCAATTAGCCAAAATACTTGAAATAGGCATCCCAAACCACCACACCTTCCTCATCATCAGCGCTCCAGGTGTCGGAAAAACTCAAATCATAAAACAATGTGCCTACAGATCTAACTTCGAATGCCAGGTTTTCCATCCGGCAATCTCCGATCCCACAGATTTCAAGGGCATGCCCTGGATATACAAGCCTGAAGAATCTTCAGCACCCTCAGCAGAATTCATTCCATTTGGAGATCTTCGCAGATTACTTGAATCACCACAACCAACCCTGGCTTTTCTTGATGATTTCGGTCAAGCACCATCCTCAGTCCAGGCAGCTGCCATGCAAATGCTATGGGGCGGTCATCTAAACGGACATAAATTTCCTGACCATATTACCTGGATCATGGCAAGCAACCGGCGTGAAGATAAAGCAGCAGTTACCGGTATCCTTGAACCAATTAAATCAAGAAGCTTTTCTATTCTAAATCTAATGCCTGATGTTGAAGACTGGATCTATTGGGCAATAAATGCTGAGGTGCCAGTAGTAATCAGGGCATTTATTCGCAATAAACCAGATCTTCTTTTCCAATTTGAGCCAAAAGCTGATATCAAAAACTCTCCTCTTCCCCGAACATGGTACTATCTTGGTGAGCTGGTTAAAGCAAAGTACCCCAAAGAGGTTAAGTTAGAACTGTATCAGGGAGCTGTCGGTGAAGGAGCGGGAATGGAGTTCTTCGGATACGAACAGGTATTTATGAAATTACCTAACCCTAAAAAAATTCTTCAGGATCCAGATGGCAGTGAAATCCCAGAAGACCCGGCTGTACTCTATGCATTAACCGGAGCGCTGGCGCATCTGGCCACTGATAACACATTTGGAGCTATCTGTAAATATGGAGAAAGATTATGGAATGATAACAAGGCTGAATTTAGTACAGTGATGATTCGGGACTGTGAACATATACGACCAGAGGTGATGGAGACAAGTGAATATATTGAGTGGCGGAGTTTGCATCCGGAGGTGTGATGCCATCCGATCTCCTCTTACTATTTTTGATTTGCATATTTGTGCTTTATCTCTTGCAAGATAGAATATGACCCCCATCGAAAAAATCATTAAAGCCCGCCAGCTCCTGGTTCTTGATTACTTCTTCTTCGGCAGTCTCGTGCTGAAGTTGAAAGTAATCGAAGATGGACCCCACTGCAAAGCTAATAACTGGAAAGGCTGGACAGATGGCAAATATCTGGCCTTTGATCCGGAATGGGCCGCTGAAGAAACTATGCCAAAACTAATAGGATTCTG
>CAZIBA010000533.1:0-2595 GCA_964536795.1 uncultured Planctomycetota bacterium
AGTCGGGGCTCCTCCTCCATCACCCAGCGCAGGCTGGTGAGGGTGCAGTTACCCGGGGCCAGACGGTTCCCGGTGAGTTGGGCGAAGCGGTCGGCCCCGAGGCGGTGGGCGAGCCAGTGGGCCTGGGGCGCGCTGCGCTGGTCGGCGTAGAGAATGGCCGGGCGCAGGGGCTGGCGCTGCTCGTCAAAGAGAAGCAGCGTGGGGAAGGCGGCGCTCAGGCCGGCGGCCTGGACCCGCTCGGGCGCAACGAAGCGTCCCTCTTCCTCGCCGGTGAGCAGCCTGGCGACCACCTTCCTCGTCGCCTGCCACCAGCGCTCAGGGGGGACTTCCAACCAGCCCGGTCGGGGTGAGTCGGGTGGGCAGAGCTCTTCGCTCCGGGCCTCGACGGTACCGTCGGCCTGAACGAGCAGGGCCTTGACGGCTGAGGTGCCTACGTCGACACTTAGGAGCAGAAGGTCGGACCTCGCCATAGGTAGGTGGCCTCCGGTGTGAGTGATCCGGCCTCAGGATACGCGGCCACCCCGGGCTGTCAAGATCCACGGGCGAAAGCGTTCAGGAAACCGCCCGCTTTCTGGTAGTATGTATCAGGAGGTCGAGGCTGGAAAGGACACGAGAATGGAGCGGCGCAGGCTCGGGAAGACCGGTCTGCAGGTCGGCGTCATCGGTTTCGGCGCCCTGGTGGCTGCTGGGCGACCCCAGCAGGAAGTGGACGAGCTGGTGGGGACGGCCCTCGACGCCGGCGTGGACTACTTCGACACAGCTCACTCCTACGGCGACAGTCAGGAGAAGCTGGGGCGGGCGCTGGAGGGTAGGCGCGACCAGGTCGTCCTGGGGGCCAAGCTCATCCACCGGGGCGCGGACGAGGCCGCTGTGGAGGTAGACCGGGCCCTGGGGAGGCTTCGCACGGACTACATCGACGTCTTCCACCTCCACGCGGTTGACACCCTCGCGGAGTGGCAGCGGGTGAGTGCGGAGGACGGCGCCCTGGCCGCCCTGGAGAAAGCTCGGGATGCCGGCAAGGTCGGCCACCTGGGTATCACCGGACATATGCCCAGCGTGCAGGCTGTGGCCCTGGCTTCGGGTCGGGTGGAGACGGTGATGACGATGACCAACTACGTCGACCGTTTCGTCTACGCGACGGAGTTGGGTCTCCACCCGCTGGCCCGGACGCTGGGCGCGGGCGTTTTCGTGCTCAAGCCCACGGCCCACGGTCTGATCGCCGACCGGGAGCTGGCCTACCGTTACGTGCTGAGCGAGGACGTGGACTGTGTGATCCCGCCCCGGGAGAAGGAGGAGTTCCTGCTGGCCCTAAATGCCGCCCAGCGCTTCCGACCGCTCACGGCCGAGGAGAGGCGCGACCTGCTGGCAAACGCCCCCGAGCTGGAGGGGCGCTGTCGCCAGTGCGGGTACTGTCTGCCTTGCCCGGAGAACGTGGACGTCCCCTGGGTGCTTCGGCTGGCCGGCTGGTTCGAGCGGTTCGGGCAGACCCGGGAGATCGCCAAGGAGGCCTACGGAGAGCTCTCCGTCCGGGCCGACGCCTGCACGGCGTGTGGACGCTGCGAGGAGTTCTGTCCCTACGGGGTCGCGATCGTGGATCAGTTGCGCGAGGTCCACGTCAGGCTGACCGGAGCAGACAGTTCGTGAGCCCTCCCCCGTGACCGTGCGGCCGTCGTCTGCTGCCGTACCCGCCTGTACTTCTGGACGGCGAAGCGGGCCCACTCGGTGAGCTTGAGCACCCTGAACTCGGGGTCACCCCACTGCTGGACCAGGTCGAGGGCCTCCTGTTCGCTCACGGGCATCCGGGTGAGCTCACCGACGGCGTCGGGGGGCAGGCCGGCCTGGACGGCCGCCTTCCAGGCCGGTACGAGCTCGTACTGGGTGTCGATGATGAAGACCCCGAGCAGGTCGGCGAGGATGCCCCGTCGGGCGCTGGCCTTGGCCCCGTCGTAGACGAAGTCGGGCGTCCAGTCGAAGGGACTGACCAGACCCGCCCGGCGGCCTTCGGCGCTCTCGTAGAACTGGGGCAGGACGGGCATGCGGAGAAGCTGAAACCTCTCGGGTCCGCCCGGGACGCCGGTGGGGAGGAACCAGAGCTTCTGACCCGCCTCGCTCATCACGAAGCGGACGAAGGCCCGGGCCAGCTCAGGGTGGGGCGCCCCCTTGAGGATGGCGATGGGGTCGGGGTTGACCACCGTTTTCCCCCGTGGCAGGACGAAGCCGAGCCGGTCGCTGCCGTGACGGGCGATGGCCGTGCGCGCGTAGAAGTCGATGGCGCCGCCGTAGGCGATCTCCCCCAGGGCGGTATCCTTGGGGATGGCGCTGGAGGACTTGGTGAAGTAGCGGGTGTTGCCGGCCATCCGGGTGATGACGTCCCAGCCCTCGTCCCAGCCGTAGGCCTGGAGGATGATCTCGAAGACCATCAGGGCCGAGCCGCTGGAGCGGGGGTCGCCCATCCCCACCCAGGTGGAGGCCCCCGGCGCGGCCAGGTCGGCCCAGCTTTCCGGTTCGGGAAGAGCCAATCGGCGCAGCACCACCCGGTTGTAGAGGATGCCGAAACCGCTCAAGACGGTGCCGTAGTAGCGGAACTCGGGGTCG
>CAZIBA010000534.1:0-2592 GCA_964536795.1 uncultured Planctomycetota bacterium
GGCAAAGGACACAGCCGGCGTGGCCGACACCTGTACAGAGAGGCTGGAAGAGCTCCGCGGCCAGCGGGCCAGGGGGTCGGAGGACGGCCGCTTCGTCTCGGTGTGTGGGGGGACGGGGTGCCTGGCCCTGGGCAGTGAGGCCGTGGCCCGGGCCTTCCGCGAGTCGCTCAAGGAGCAGAGCGTGGAGGCCACGGTGGCCCTGCGGACCACCGGGTGCCACGGCTTCTGCGAACGGGGTCCACTGGTGGTCATCCATCCGGGGGAGGTCTTCTATCAGCAGGTCAAACCCGAGGACGTCGACGAGATCGTCGAGGAGACGGTGATAGGCGGTCGGCTCATCGACCGGCTCCTCTACCTGGGGGACGACGGGACGCCGGTGGTCAAGGAATCGGAGGTCCCCTTCTACAAGCACCAGGAGCGGCTGGTCTTCGGGGCCAACGGCCTGCTGGACCCCACCAGCATCGATGACTACCTGGGCAGGGGGGGCTATGCTGCACTGGCCAAGGTGCTGGACGAGATGGGGCCCGAGGAGGTCGTTGGGGAGATCAAGGACTCGGGCCTGAGAGGCCGGGGCGGGGGCGGCTTCCCCACCGGGCGGAAGTGGGAGTCCTGTCGGGATGCTCCCGGGGAGCCCCGGTACGTCATCTGCAACGCCGACGAGGGCGACCCGGGCGCCTACATGGACCGGAGCATCCTCGAGGGCAATCCCCACCTGGTCCTGGAGGGGATGATAATCGGGGCCTACGCCATCGGCTCCCCCCAGGGGTACATCTACGTCCGCCACGAGTACCCGTTGGCGGTAAAGCACTTCACCATCGCCCTGGCCCAGGCCCGGGAGTACGGGCTGCTGGGTGAGGACATCCTGGGCAGCGGCTTCAGCTTCCAGGTCCAGATCAACCGTGGCGGCGGGGCCTTCGTCTGTGGTGAAAGCTCGGCCCTGGTGCAGTCGCTGGAGGGCCGCTTGGGCGAGCCCCGGGCCAAGTACGTGCACACCGTCGAGCGGGGGCTTTTCGAGAAGCCCACCGATCTGAACAACGTGGAGACCTGGGCCAACGTCCCCATCATCATCAACCGGGGGGCCGACTGGTACCGGACTATCGGCACCGAAGGGTCCAAGGGGACCAAGATCTTCTCCCTGGTGGGAAAGGTCAAGAACACCGGCCTGGTCGAGGTGCCCATGGGGGTGACGCTCCGCGACATCATCTTCAAGATCGGTGGCGGCATCAAAGAGGGCAAGCGCTTCAAGGCCGTGCAGACGGGCGGACCTTCCGGAGGCTGCATTCCCGAGAGTCTCATCGACCTTCCCGTGGACTTCGACAAGCTCATCGAGACCGGTTCCATGATGGGCTCGGGAGGGATGATCGTGATGGACGAGGACACCTGCATGGTGGACATCGCCCGTTACTTCCTCAACTTCCTCCGCGAGGAGTCCTGCGGCAAGTGCACGCCCTGCCGGGAAGGTATCCAGCAGATGCTGAACGTCCTCAACCGCATCTGTGGCGGCCAGGGCCGCCCCGGAGACATCGAGCTCCTGGAGGAGTTGGGTCAGGTGGTGGCCGACGCTTCGCTCTGCGCCCTGGGGGGGACAGCGCCCAACCCGGTGCTCACCACCATCAAGTACTTCCGGGACGAGTACCAGGTCCACATCGACGAAAAGCGCTGCCCGGCCGGGGTCTGCACGGCCCTGGTGCACTACCGGATCGACGAGGAGAAGTGCACCGGCTGTCACGCCTGTGTCCGCCGGTGCCCGGTGGAGGCCATCAGCGGCGAGGCCAAGAAGCCCCACACCATCGACGAGGAGGCGTGCGTCAAGTGTGGGGCCTGCCTCGAGGTCTGTCGCTTTGACGCTGTGGTCCGCACTTAGAACCCTCACCCACCCCCTCTCCCAGAGGGAGAGGGCCGGGGTGAGGGTGGCATCCAGGAGGGACGCGTGTACGAGGTAACGATCGACGGCCGTTCGACGACGGTGGAGGCCGAGACCACCATCCTGGAGGCGGCCCGGTCCCTGAGCATCGACATCCCCACCCTCTGCCACCACCCGGCGGTGGAACCGGCCGGGAACTGCCGCGTCTGTTCGGTGGAGCTCGTCCGCCGGGGCCGAAGCCGACTGGTCACCGCCTGCAACTTCCCCGTCCAGGAGGACGGCCTGGAGGTGAAGACCGATTCCGAGCCCGTCCGCCGGGCTCGCAAACTCGTGCTGGAGTTCCTCTTGGCCCGCGCGCCCGAGGCCGAGGCCGTGCTCCGATACGCCCGCCAGTACGGTGTGGAGGAGTCCCGCTTCCGGGTGGCCGAGGCCGACAACTGCATCCTCTGCGGGCTCTGCGTGCGGGTGTGTGACGAGCTCATCGGCGCCCAGGCCATCAGCTTCGTCGGCCGGGGTGTGGACCGGGAGGTGGAGACGGCCTTCCGCAGAGAGAGTGACGAGTGCACCGGCTGTGGGGCCTGTGCCGTGGTCTGTCCCACGGGGGCCATCACCGTCGAGGATATCGAAGAGGTGCGTCAGCTGCCACGCTGGCACACCACGGTGGAACTGGCTCGCTGCCCGGCGTGTGGGGAGCGCTTCGCCCCCGTCCGCCAACTGACGGCCGTCAG
>CAZIBA010000535.1:0-2582 GCA_964536795.1 uncultured Planctomycetota bacterium
ACCCCGACGCCATCCTCTTCTTCCGCATGGGCGACTTCTACGAGATGTTCTACGACGACGCCCGCACCGCCTCCCAGGTGCTGGGCATCGCGCTCACCAGTCGAAGCAAAGGGGAGGACGCCGTGCCCATGGCCGGCGTGCCTTACCACGCCGCCGACACCTACCTCCGCCGACTCATCCGGGCCGGCTACAAGGTGGCCATCTGCGAGCAGGTCCAGGACCCGCGGGAAGCCAAAGGCTTGGTCGAGCGCGACGTCGTCCGCGTCCTCACCCCGGGCACCCTCACCGAGGAGAGCATGCTCGAGGCCCGCAGCCAGAACTACCTGGCCGCCGTGCTCCCGGGGGAGGAGCGAGCCGGTCTGGCCTGGGTGGACCTGTCCACGGGTGAGTTCTGGGTCGCCGAACCGTCCGTGGGCAGCCTTCCCGACGAGCTTTCCCGCATCCGCCCCGCCGAGTGCCTGCTGCCCGACAGCCAGCAGCTTGACCGAAAGGACCCGCTCCTCGAGGAGCTCGAGGTGGTCCGCAGCTACCGACCCGACTGGACCTTTTCCCCGGAAACCGGGGAGCGCGAGCTCTGCCGGCACTTCGGCACCCGGGGCCTGGAGGGCTTTGGCTGCGAGGGGTTCTCGCTGGGTGTGGGTGCGGCCGGGGCCCTCTTGGAGTACCTCAAGGAGACCCAGAAGACCGAGCTGGCCCACCTGCGCAAGCTCACCCCCTACCGCACCGACGACTTCCTCTTGCTCGACCGGGCCACCCGCCGAAGCCTGGAGTTAGTGGAGACGGCCCGGGAGCGGAGCTTCGAGGGGTCGCTCCTCTGGGTCTTGGATGAGACGGTGACGGCCATGGGCGCGCGCCTGCTTCGCAGTTGGCTTCTCACCCCCCTCACCGACCCGGCCCTCGTCAACGGCCGGCTGGACCGGGTCGAAGCCCTCTTCGAGGAGGACGGGCTTCGCGGGCAACTGCGCAACGCCCTCCGCCAGAGCTCCGACCTGGAACGCCTCTCGGCCCGGCTGGGCACCGGCCGGGCCACACCGCGCGACCTCCTGGGCCTCGCGGGCTCACTCGGCCTGGTCCCCGGGCTTCGCCAACTCCTCACCGAGAGCGAGCGCGAGGTGCTGGCCGAGCTGGCCCAGGCCCTGGACCCCGTGACCGAGGCCCGGGAGCTCGTCGAACGCTCCATCGACCCCGAGGCCCGGGCCGTCCTCCGTGAGGGGGGCGTCATCCGCGCTGGCTACAGCGCCGAGCTGGACGAGCTCCGCTCCGTCGGCCGGGACGGACGCCATTGGCTGGCCGAGTTCCAGGCCGCCGAGGCGAAGCGGACGGGCATCCCGTCGCTCAAGGTGGGCTACAACGACGTCTTTGGCTACTACATCGAGGTCACCCACGCCCACACCGAGCGGGTGCCCGAGAACTACGTCCGCAAGCAGACCCTGAAGAACGCCGAGCGCTACGTCACCCCCGAACTCAAAGCTTTTGAGGAGAAGGTGCGCGGGGCCGAGGAGAAGGCCCTGGAGTTGGAACAGGAGCTCTTTCAGGAGGTCCGCCGACTGGCCGCCCGCTTCACCGGGCGCATCCAGGGAACGGCCCAGGCCGTGGCCCGCATCGACGTCTTGGGCGACCTGGCCGAGGTGGCCCGGAAGAACCGCTACGTCAGGCCCGTCGTCGATGACGGGCTGCTTCTTTCCATCGAAGAGGGTCGGCATCCCGTCCTGGAGCGCACCCTCACCGAGGAGCGCTTCGTCCCCAACGACACCCACCTCGACTCCGACGATACCCAGCTCGCCATCGTCACCGGGCCCAACATGGCCGGGAAATCCACCTACGTCCGCCAGGTGGCCCTCATCGTGTTGATGGCCCAGATGGGAAGCTTCGTCCCCGTCCGCAAGGCCACCGTGGGCGTGGCCGACCGCATCTTCACCCGCATCGGCGCCTCCGACGAGCTGGCCCGGGGCCGCAGCACCTTTATGGTGGAGATGACCGAGACGGCCAACATCCTCAATAACGCGACTCAGCGGACCCTCATCATCTTGGACGAGATCGGCCGAGGCACCTCCACCTTCGACGGCCTCTCCATCGCCTGGGCGGTGAGTGAGTACCTGCACGAGCAGGTGGGCGCCCGCACCTTATTCGCCACCCACTACCACGAGCTCACCGAGCTGGAACTGCTGCTCCCGCGCGTCAAGAACTTCAACGTGGCCGTGCGCGAGTGGGGCGACGAAGTGGTCTTCCTCCACAAGATCATCCCGGGCGGCACCGACAAGAGCTATGGCATCCAGGTGGGTCGGCTGGCCGGCCTTCCCCGCGAGGTCATCGACCGGGCCAAGACCATCCTGGCCAACCTGGAGCAGGACGAACTGGACGACGCCTCCCGCCCCAAACTCGCCCGCGCCGACCAACCCCTCATCTTGAAAGAAGAGGTGCCACGGCCTGCCCTGAGCGGAGTCGAAGGGCCGGACTTGCCTGTCCCGAGCGAAGTCGAGGGGCCCGGCCGTGCGAGCCAAGGGGAAGGGGTGCCACGGCCGGACTTGCCCGGCCGTGCGAGCCAAGGGGAAGGGGTGCCACGGCCGGACTTGCCCGGCCGT
>CAZIBA010000536.1:0-2582 GCA_964536795.1 uncultured Planctomycetota bacterium
CTGGCCGGCCAGCGGACGGGGACCGACCTCACCTCACCCCAGGCCGTCATCGACCTCCTCCGTCGCATCGACGTCCGCCTGGAGACCGAGGACGGCCGCACCCGCGTCTTCCTCGACGGCGAGGAGGTCACCGAGGCCATCCGCCTACCCGAGGTGACCCGGGAGGTCCACCACGTGGCCAACTGCGGACCCCTCCGGCCCCACATGGTCAGGCGACAGCGCCAACTGGCCGACCGGGGGGGGATCGTGGCCGAGGGTCGGGACATGGGCACGGTGGCCTTCCCCGACGCGGCCGTCAAGTTCTACCTGCAGGCCGACCTCGAAGAGCGGGTGCGCCGACGGGCCCAAGAGTTGGCCGAAGCCGGTATCAACGGGGCCCAACTTCGCCGGGAGATAGAGGAACGGGACGGGCGCGACAGGAACCGTCCCGTCTCCCCGCTTCGGGTCCCGGAAGGGGCCCTGGTCATCGACAGCACGGAACTGACGGTGGCCCAGGTGGTCGAGCGGATGGTGGAGCACTGTCGGCGTCACCTCGACGAGGGGGAGGGCTGAACCGATGGGGGGGTTGCTTCAGAAGTGGTGGTACGCCTTCTGCCAACTGTGGTGTCAGGTGGGGATGGTCCTGGGGTTCCGCTACCGGGTCTGGGGGAAGGAGCACGTGCCCCCTCGGGGGGGAGCCCTGCTGGTGAGCAACCACCAGAGCTTCTTCGATCCCGTCCTGGTGGCCGTGGGCCTGCCCAGACAGGTGCACTACATGGCCCGCGACACCCTCTTCCGCAACCCCCTTTTCGCCCGGCTCATCAGTTCCTTGAACGCTTTTCCACTCCGCCGAGAGGGCGTGGACGTGGGCGCCGTCAGGGAGACGGTGGCCCGGCTCCGCCGGGGTGAGCTGGTGCTGGTCTTCCCCGAGGGGACGCGCACCCACGACGGGAGCATCCGCCCCTTGCGCCGGGGGGTGGAGCTGCTGGCTCGCCAGGGAGGTGTCCCCATCATCCCTGTGATCATCGAGGGGGCCCACCAGGCCTGGCCTCGCCGTGAACTGCTTCCCCGGCCGGCGCGCATCCGGGTGCTTTTCGGACAACCCCTGCTGGTCGGGAGGGAATCGGCCTTGCCGGGGCGGACCCTGGTGGGGCGGTTGGAGGCTGAGCTGCGGGCCCTCCAGCAGGAGGTCCGCCGAGGTCCCGCGGGTCCCGGGGGCGGTGGGCCGTGAGCTACCGGGTGGAGCTGGCGGAGGAATCGGGTTTCTGTTTCGGCGTGAAGCGGGCCATCGAGCTGGCTCTGGCCACTGTCGAAAGCGAGGGGGTGGCCTACTCCCTGGGCCCCATCATCCACAACCCCCAGGAGATCGACCGGCTGACCCGCCGCGGTCTCCACGTGGTGGAGTCACTGGAGGAGGTGGCGGCGGGGGCGCCGTTGGTCGTCCGTTCCCACGGCGTGGCTCCCCAACTCATCGTCGAAGCCCGTCGGCGCGGGCTCCGGGTCATCGACGCTACCTGCCCTCTGGTCAAGCGGGCCCAGCAGAGGGCCGAGGAACTGGCCGAGGCCGGCTACCGCGTGGTCGTGGTCGGGGAGACCGAGCACCCGGAGGTGCAGGGCATCGTGGCCCACGCGCCCGGCGCCGTGGTGCTGGAGGATGGAAGTCCACTGGAAGAGCTGGGGCCATCGCGCAAGCTGGGGGTCGTGGCCCAGACCACCCAGTCACCCCTGGACTACCGCCGGGTGGTGGATCGGCTGCTGGAGCTGGAGCCGGACGAACTGCGCGTCTACAACACCATCTGCCGGGCCACCCTGCACCGTCAGGAAGCGGCCCGGGCCCTGGCCCAGCGGGCCGACGTGATGGTGGTGGTGGGGGGACGGAACTCGGCCAACACCCGGCGACTGGCCGAGCTCTGCGGGGCAGAGGGCGTGCCCACTCACCACATCGAGACGGCCGGGGAGCTGGAACCCGGGTGGTTTTCCGGGGCCGGGCTGGTGGGGGTGACGGCCGGCGCCTCCACGCCGGCCTGGGTCATCGAGGAGGTCGTCAGAAGGCTGGGCAGGGGGGGTGCCGATTTTGCGCAAGAGGAAGCTGGACAAGCCGGTAGGGAGTAAGTATACTGCCGTTTGTGCGCGCGGTGCGCAGACATCGACCGTGTAGGAGGTCTCACTTTAATGGCCGTTTACCGTAGAGAAGTTGAGGAACTGACGCTCAGCCCTGAGGAGTTGGAGCGAGAGCTGGCCGAGGTCTTCCAGGACGTGCCTGACGGCGACCTGGGGCAGGTCTACGAGAGCTCGATCACCCGATTTGAGCCGGGCAGCATCGTCCGGGGCAACGTCATCAACGTCATCGGCGATGACGTGGTCGTGGACGTGGGATACAAGTCCGAAGGCGTCATCCCCCTGAAGGAGTTCCGGGACAGCGGCGAGGCCCTGGTGGGCAACGAGATCGAGGTGCTGCTGGAAGCGGTGGAGGACGATTCGGGCGTCATCGTCCTGTCCAGGCGGAAGGCCTACCGCATCCGCAGTTGGCAGCGGGTCATCGCTGAGCACGACGTGGGCGATGTGGTCACCGGACGGGTGATGCGGAAGATCAAAGGCGGACT
>CAZIBA010000537.1:0-2580 GCA_964536795.1 uncultured Planctomycetota bacterium
ACAGGTGCGGCCGGGCCGGCCGAGCATTTCCGGACGATGCCCACCACCACGCCCTGAATCTGGACGTTTTCGGTGTAGATGGCCTCCATCTCCGGGTTGGCGGGCTGGAGCCTGATGCGGTCGGCCTCCCGGTAAAACCGCTTCAGCGTCACCTCGCCGTCGGGCAGCAAGGCGACGACGGTTTCGCCATCGTGAGCGCTGTCCCGCCGCTCCACCAGGACGTAGTCGCCATCTGCGATGTGGTCACCCACCATGGAGTCGCCCCGCACCCGCAACATAAAGGCGGCCCGGTCCAGGGCCAGCATCTCACTTAGGTTGACGTTCTCGACGTCCTCCAGGGCCTCGATGGGCTGGCCCGCTGCGATCTCACCCACCAGGGGTATGGTGGCGCTGAGGGAGGGGGGTGCCAGTGCCTGAAGCTCGGGGTCGATGATCTCCAGCGAGCGGGCCTGGTGGGGGGTTCGGCGGAGTGCTCCCTTACGCTCCAGGGCGCGGGTGTGCTCGAAGACGGTCACCGCGCAGACACCCAGGTGGTCGGCGATCTCCTGGAGGGTGGGACCAAAGCCCCACTGGGCCCGGTAGCGGAGCAGGTAGCGGACGATGTCCAGTTGCCTGGGGGTGAGGTGCATGGCGGAGGCCTCCTACGAGGAACGTATGCGGCTTAGGGCCTGTGTGAGCCGAGGTATGAGGTACTCGCGCTCGGTGCGGACGAGGTGCTCGAGGTTCTCCTTGATGCTCATCTTCTCGGGTCCGGGCTTCTGCTCAAAGAGCTCAGGGGTGACGGTGACCAGCTCGCCGGCCAGGGGGCCGATGAAGGCCGCTAGGTCGGGCAGGTGCAGGGCCCGGCGGGGGTAGTACTTGGCCTCAAGATTTTTGCGGGTCTGGATGATCTGACGGAGGTGGGTGCCGAAGTGCCAGTGGACGCGGTCGATCCAGTGGCGGAGGGTGGGGTCGTGCTCGTCGCCCGTCGGGGCGGAGAGCTCCTCGTCGGTCACCGTGGAGACGAGGGTGAGAAAGTTGAGGTGGACCTGCTGGTACTGCTGCAAGAGCTCTTGGACTTCGTCGAGCATGGTCGTCGCTCCTTCGTCGTTGGTCGCGTCTGAAGCCGGCCGGTCAGCCAACCGGGACAGCCCGGGGAAGGCGGCACCGCCAGGTGCGTTGGCGGAGTGAGGGCTGAGGATAGTGGGTCGGACGCCAACGCTCCCTTCCCGTACACGGTGCAGCGGAGAGGGAAGTCCGCCCCGGTGCCCGGTTGTGCTCGCGCACGACGGTGCCGCGTCCCCAGAGCTGCGCCCAGCCGAAATCTCCTAAGGGGGAAGTTAGCCTAATAGCAGGCTAATGTCAAGACAAAAAACTGAAGAAAGTTTTTGACGTGCTCGGGGGGGTGGCGGACGAGCTACACAACCTCCGCAAGCCAAGCCCCAGCTTTTCGACGCGCGCGGCGGGGGGAGAGGGCCGGTCACGAGGAAGTGTCGGTCCTGGCCAGCTCTTCGACGCGCGGGGGCGTGGCAGGAGAGCGCCCAAACCACGCAGGACAGGAGGCAATCCTGCCGACGTAGGGGGAACTGGAGGGCGGTCGTCCGGCCCTACTCGGTGTCTTTGAGGAAGTTGTCGAGCAGCTTGGGGCCTTCGGTAGTGAGGAAGCTTTCGGGGTGGAACTGCACGCCCTCCAGGGGGAACTGCGCATGGCGGACGCCCATCAGCTCGCCTATCTCGGTCCGCGAGGTCACCTCAAACTCCCCCGGCAGCGTCGCTTCGTCGATAGCCAGCGAGTGGTACCGCGTGGCCGTGAAGGGGTTGAGCAGTCCCTCATAGACGCGCTGGCCGTCGTGGTGAATCTCGGAGGTCTTCCCGTGCATGATGCGCTGGGCCCGGACGATCTTCGCCCCGAAGACGTGGCCGATGCACTGGTGACCCAGGCACACCCCCAGGATGGGCACCGTCTTGTGGAACTCGCTCACCACGTCGTTGCTCACCCCCGCCTCCAGGGGCGTACAGGGCCCCGGCGAGATGATGATGTGGTCGGGCCGGAGGTCGTGGACGTCGGCTACGGTGACCTTGTCGTTCCGGAAGACGCGGATCTCCCGGTACCCCAACTCCCCGATCCTCTGGACCAGGTTGTAGGTGAACGAGTCGTAGTTGTCGATAATGAGTATCATCCCCGCTTCCCTCGCACCGTCAAACGGCCCCCCGGTCACCGCGCTTCGCTCCTCTGGCCGAGGCCTTCACCCCGTCACCTGGAACTCCATGCTCCGCGCATCGGCCACTCGCCGGGAGGCGTCCAGGACTTCGACGCCAAGGAGGTTGCCCTGCTCGTCGTAGTCCAGGATCACGCCTGGCTTATCCTCGTCGCTCTCCGCCACCGGGCCGGGCTTCAGCTCCACCGTCAGAACGTCCCTGGCGAGGTCGTACACCACTTTCATCAGTCGGCCCTCGGCCTTCGTCAGCCAACGCTATCCCGCCCCAACCCCACAGAGGATCTGTACGTGAACGAGTCGTAGTTGTCGATGATGAGAATCATGATCCCGGTTCACCCGTGCCGCCGGCTCGTGGGTCCACAGGCTCGAAGTCGATGACTAT
>CAZIBA010000538.1:0-2573 GCA_964536795.1 uncultured Planctomycetota bacterium
CGAAGTTCTTCAGCCCGTAGGTGTGCTGCCGCTCGCGCTGGCGGAGAGCCATGTCAAGCAGGCGGTCTGCCGTGGCGTTGTAGCCGTCCCTGTCCCGGACGCCGAACGGGCCGCCGAAGACCTGCGACTGTGAAAACCACTCCGGATTGGTCCACGTCAGAGGCTGTTGGACGGCTTCGCCGAACTGGGCAGCCACCCGGGCCTCGTCGTCGGCCGGGTGGCAGAGGAGATAGACGTTGTGCGTGCGGGCCATCCCCTGGGCGAAGTCCTCATACGGACCGGGGATGAGTTCCAGACGGAGCGTGCCGTCTTCATCGACGCCCATGGCCTTGGGGTGGAGTTGCCAGAAGTCCTCGATTCCCACGGCCAGTGAGGCGCTGCCGAGGCGAACATCGATCCACCCCGGGTAGCGGCCCTCCATCGTCTGCTTGCGGCCCTCGACGGTGGCGACCATCTGGTCCTCACCCCTCTGGGCAACCCGTAGCGGCCCGGCGGTCGAGCCAGGCTGCTGTCCCGAGGCGTACGCGACACCCTCGACCGCGGCGCCCAACGGCCAGGTCAGCTCCACCTGCTTCAGGGGCGTAGGTGGGAAGGTGTAGCCTTTCTCCGGATGGCCTTCGGTGTTGATGATGCGATGGGTGAGCTGTACCAGGGGTGAATCGGCGTACACGCTCAGCAGCAGGTCGTAGCTGTAGAACGTCTCGCCCTGGTTGGTGAACTTCCCCCTCGCCCGAATCACGGCCCGCACCGGCCCCCGCTCGAGGACCTCCACCGCTGCGCTGCTGGCAGAGGCGGTGAAGGTCCGGCCGCGGGCGTCCTGCACGGTCGCCGACATCCCTCTTAGCACGACCTCGTCCTCGGCGAAGCGTCCGTCGCCGTCAGCGTCGTAGACCAGTCGGTCGATGAGGACGAAGGGCCGCTTGCGCACCGACACCTGAAGAACCCCGTTCCCGATGAGGTAGCCCTCACCAGATTCACTCACCGTGACCGGGCGTTCGGGTGCGGGGGCCGGCTGGCCACCGTCGGCTGCGACCGAGAAGACCTTCTTCTCGCCGGGCGCGAAGTCGGCTACGAAAGAGCAGGCGGCCACCTTGAGCGAACCGTCCTCCAGCCAGCGCCCGAGTTCCTTCCACTGGGCGGGGACGAGTATGCCGTCGGGACCGGCCAGGCGCAGTTGGTCGGTGCTCCTCACCAGCCCCTTGGGGAAGGGGACTCCACAGGTGACGGGCCAACGGGGCCGCGCTGCGTCGCTGGGCTCTTCGATAGTGAGCGGAACGCTCTCCTGGGCCAGGGTGCTCAACGCCAGGAAGCCAAGTCCGTAGACGCCAAACACCAGAAACCTCGCCATCATCCGTCCGTTCCCGTCGTGCCGACGTCTCGCTGGTACTCATCGACCGCTTCCCGGATGGCCCGGAGTCCCCGGAGGGGCGCGTCGAGGGGCACCGCACACTCAGGGCCGATGATGTCGATGCCGGCCTCGAGAGCTTCAACGACCTCCCGGCTCACACCCTCAACGTCCCCCGAAGCCAGTGTCTTGGGGTTGTTGACGCCTCCCATCAAGGCCAGCTCCTCACCGGCCAGCTTCCGGGCCGTGACCGCGGCGACTTTGGTGTCGTAGTGGAAGCCAGCGAAGCCGGTGCGGGCGATGTCGGGGAGCCTGTCGCTCGTGTCACCGCAAATGTGGAGTACGACCAAGGTGTCGATGCGCTGGGCCAGCTCCTGGTGGATGGAGAAGAGGAAGTCCCGGTAGGTCTGGGCGCTGATGAGGTCGCCAGTGGCGTGGTCGGGCAGACAGAGGCAGTGTGCCCCGGCATCCAGTTGGGCGCGGGCGAACGTGACCGTCACCTCCTTGAGTAGGTCCAGAGACCGGCGAACGTCGTCGGGATCGAGGATGGTGTTGACCAGGAAATTCTCTGTGCCGAAGAGGTGGTAGGAGAGAGTCCAGGGGCCGAAGACCTTGCCCATGACGGCCACCTCGTCACCGAAGCGCTTGCTTAGGAGCTTCAGGGCGTCGAGCACCACCTGGCAGGACGGTCGCTTGAGGAAGTCGGCCGGGACGTGAATGTCGTCGGTGGTGCGACAGGGATGGACTCGCACGTCGGGCATCAGGTCGGGCCGGCCCCACTCGACCTCACAGCCCAGGGCTGCGGCCTCGTGCTGCACGCTGAAGACCGGCATCACGATGTCGTGGCCGAGGACCGTGTGCGCCGAAGCGGCCAGCTCGGCCATGGCCTCGGCCTGCAGGTGAGCCTGAGGGAAGAAGATGCCGACCTTCTCCATGAGCTCCATCGAGATGACGGAGGTGGCGCTGCCCACCGGAGGCCGATCAACGGCCTCTCGGGACAAAGCAGCCAGCACGCGTTCTTTGCCTCTCACGCGGTCCTCTCCCGACCCCTGCCGCCGTCTGGAGGCTCCTCCACGGCCGCGGCTCTTCACCTCTGGCACGTCCAGGTGGGATTGTAGTCGGGCAGCCCGTTTCTGTCCACGACCAACGGAGCTGCAGGCGCGGCCTTTGACAGGCAGGAACAGCTCTCGGTAGAATGGGAAGAGTTGGCCGACTGTGACTCTAAGCC
>CAZIBA010000539.1:0-2573 GCA_964536795.1 uncultured Planctomycetota bacterium
CCTGAGCCTGTCGAACGGGCCGAGCACGGAGGGGTGAAGGAGATAGCCAGGACTCACTTAGTCGCTTCTGGGTCGAATGCTTTCGAGTTCTTGAAGGAAGGGGGCACAGCTCGCTCACCACGACCGAACGGTACATGCACGTCAGCCCGGCTCACCGGGAACGAGCAGTTAGGTTGCTGGAGTTTCCGTGATGATAGTGGAGGGGCGGCGCGGCCGAGGGTGTGTCCCGCCAGTGCAAACGGGTGTGTGTCTGGTTCACCGCCTCCCGAAAGGGGGGATCGTGGCCGGTTGGGCCCACACCTCTCGGCTGAGTGCTCGCAGGTGCCTCGTGAGCGTATCCTCAGTCAGGGTGTAGACGATGAAGCCGGAGCCGCCCAGACGTCGGCCCACCCGAACCGAGTTGACCTGCCCTTCGGGGGTGTCCTGGTAGGCGCCGATGCCGTAGACCAAGGGGATGCGCCCGGCGACGTTCCGGGCCTCGGCCGCCGCCAGTTCTTCGAAGTGGTCCAGAATCCACTGGTTGGCGTAGTTCATGGGGGCAACGAAGTCTATCCACCCATTCTCCACCCACTTCCCCCAGTCCTGACGTACGCCGACGTTGCGGGCCGTCTCCATGTTGCACCAGACGGCAGCGGAGATGACCATCTGAGGCTTGGCCTGCTTGATGAGCGGGCGCATCTCCTCGACGAAACTGGAGACGGTGTCGCACAGGAAATCGACGTACGGGCCTTCCAGTTTGCCGCCCTTCGCAACGTCGTCAGGCCACGCCTTCACAGGATGCCCGAGCTGCCTTTCGAATCCCGCCCGGCAGGTCGGGCAATAGCAGTAGTCCGCCCCCGGCAGTCGCATGTAGTCGTACTGGACGCCGTCGATGTCGTAGCGGGTGATGAGCTCCAAGATCATCTCACGCATCAGCTCGCGGTTGGCTTTCACGGAAGGACACAGGGAATTGGTCGTCTTACCTTCGGCGTCCTGGACCAGGCGGTCGGCGCTGGTGCCCTTCGGAGCCTGGTACCACTCGATGGTCCAGGGATGCACCTCCAGGCCCTGGCTATGGGCCGCTTCGAGGATGACCTGGAGAAGGTCGGGGAACCCCTGGCGGGACCCCTCCGACCTGGTGGCCACCACCCGGCTCGGGTAGACGGCGCCTGACGAGCTGACCACCTGGGGGAAGACAGCATTCACCCCCAGGCTCTTGAGTTCGCGGAAGAGTCGTTGCCAGTCCTTGTCAGGCACAAGTGGGAACGTGCCGAACCGCTGGTTGGAGTGGAGTTCCATATAGACCCCGCGGAGTTCCTCGGCCCCAGGCGCCTCCGCCGCACAGACGAGAACGAGGACTGCAACCCCACAAAGGACCACGACCAGACTGGGTTCACTCATCAGTGCCTCTCCCCAGGATTCTCCAGAACGGACGTCGCCAAGTGCTCTCAGCGGCTCGTCTTCTGCAATGTGACCTTACCGACGGGGCATTGTCAACGCTTGACCTGTGGCCCGTGGCTTTCAGGAAGCGTCAAACCTGCACCTGAGCCTCAGGCATCTCCCCTGGGTTCCTGGTCATATCGGGTAAGACCGTCATCGTCGGTCGTGAGCACCGTCCCCGTTTCTGACGGTCGTCCCGGTCCTCCAGGCGGGAGCCCGGCTTCAGCGCTGCCCCCGTCCGTCGAGGCCCCGCCGACTTCCGCTTCCCCCATGGTGGCATGTCGGTGCCTGTCGTCGGCGCCGGTGTGGCGTGCTCGAAGAAGAAACCGGGGCTCGGCCAGGAGCCGAGCCTTGTGTCTTCGCTGCTCTGGGCGTCCAGTGTGACCGAAGGGCCGCTCAGAAGGCGATGGCCAGGTGGGTCAGGAATTCGTTGTTCTCGACGTCGTTGCCGTGGCCCACGTCCTCTTGATGTGCTGCGTACTCCACTTTCAGTGTGATGTTCTTGGTCACGTCGAAGAGAGCGCCCAGAATGTGCTTCTCCCGGTCCCAGGTGCGGGCATCGACAGGCGTCGCCTGAAGGTTCTTCAACTGGTAGCGGCTGTAGCTGTAGACCAGCTCCACACCGGTGAAGAACTTCCGTCCACCCCGCTCGACGCCCGGCAGCTTGATCTTGTAGCTGGGCCGGAACTCATAGGTGTCGATGTCCAGGTTGGAGATGGGCCCGTGGGCGAACTGGGCGACGAACTGGAAGTCGCCCAAGCGGTAACTGCCGATGAACCCGTAGACATCGGCATTGAGTTCCGGGTTGGGGTAGTTGGCCAGGAAGCCGGCCGTGTCGTCGATCTTCCCGCCGACGTCGTCCTGCAGGTCCAGGTCCTGGGTGCTGAACCAGGCCAGGTACTCGAGCGTGCCGGCCTGGTCGAGGTCCATGGAGTTGCCGATGCCACCCCGCCACATCTTGTGGTTGTTGTAGTCGAGGTTGTTCTCGTCGTAGACGAGCATCTCGTAGGCACCGGTACGGTCCATGGGACTGCGGTCGTCGATGCGGTTGCCGTTGGAGAGCTGGACGTACCAGAAGGGCTGAAGCAGCGGGTGGAGCTCCATTTCACCACCGATGCGGATACCGATATCGTCGTCCTGGTCGTGTCCGCTGA
>CAZIBA010000540.1:0-2557 GCA_964536795.1 uncultured Planctomycetota bacterium
AGTCTACCTCAAGCCCGGGGTCAAGATGCTTCGCTTCCCCGAGGGTGTGACGCCCGAGGCCTTCATCGCCGGGGGCTGCGCCCTCCCGACGGCCCTCCACGCCATCGAGCGTGCGGGCATCGTTCCCGGGGATGCCGTGGCCGTGCAGGGAGCAGGGCCGGTGGGGCTATGGGCGGCGGCCCTGGCCGCGCGGGGAGGGGCAGGACGGGTCATTGTACTGGGCGCTCCCGAGGCCCGCCTGGCCGCAGCCCAAAGGTTCGGGGCCACCGATACCATCGATATCTCAAAGGCCGAGCCGGCCGAGCGGGTTGAGGAAGTCCGTCGTCTCACGGGTGGGCGGGGAGCCGACGTCACCATCGAGGCGACCGGCAGCGCCCAAGCCGTGGTGGAAGGCCTGCGGATGACCCGGGATGCGGGCCGATACGTCGTCGTCGGGCAATACACTGACACCGGTGACGTCAGCCTCAACCCCCATCGCGACCTCAACCGCAAACACATCGAGGTGCGGGCAGTGTGGGGCATCGACTTCTCGCACCTGTACCGCGCCGTTGAGCTCCTGGCCCGGTACGCTGGCGAGCTTCCCCTCGCTGAGATGATCACCCGCCGATACTGCCTGGAAGACGCCCAGGAGGCCCTGAGCGACGTGGAAGCCTTGCGGGTCGTGAAGGCGGTGTTGGAACCCAACGCGTAGCAGCGATCTCAATCGCGCACCTGACCCCGCAGGGCACGGGGAGAGTAGAGTGGTGGTGGCAATCGTGCCCCGGCCGGACTTGCCCGGCCGGGCTCCCCTGCGATCCGCTGAGGCGAGAGGAAAGACGGGAGGATCTGCTGTGGCGAAAACGACGGACGTAGCCGCTGGCTTTTCGTTCCCCGAGGCGGGGCCGGTGCTCCGGGGAAGGTACCGAAGAAAGGAGATGCTTTTTGAGCATCTGCTGGCCATCGCCGATGGGCAGTTCGCCGAGGCCGCCCGCCGACGCCAAGCCGTAACGCCCCGGAACTTCCCGGCCTACAAGGCTGAACTGCGTCGCAGGATGGTCAGGATGCTGGGCGGCCTGCCCAAGCGGACCCCTCTTCGGCCCCGCATCGTCGGTGCGGTGAAACGTCCCGGGTACCGGATCGAGAAGGTCGTATTTGAGAGCCTGCCCCGGTTCTACGTGACGGCCAACCTCTACGTGCCGACGGAGGGAAAGCCTCCCTTCCCGGGCGTGGTCAGCCCCTGCGGGCACTCGGCGGAGGCCAAGGCCACCGATTTCTACCAGCACGCCTACGTGTCGCTCGTGCGCAAGGGCTTTGTGGTCCTGGCCTACGACCCGCTGGGTCAGGGGGAACGAAGCCAGTACTGGGACGCGGTCGAGAAACGGAGCAAGCTCGGCCTCTGCGTCCCCGAGCACATCAACTGTGGCAACCAGCTCTATCTGTTGGGCGAGAACCTGGCCAAGTACCGCATCTGGGACGGCGTACGGGCCCTGGACTACCTGATTAGCCGACCCGAGGTGGACCCCGAGCGCATCGGCGTCACCGGAAACTCAGGGGGTGGGACGCTGACCACGTACCTGGTGGCGGTGGACGACCGCTTCGTCGTCGGTGCCCCGGGCTGCTACGTCACGACGCTGCGCGAGCGCTTCCTCTCCCGCCAGTCGGCCGACCCCGAGCAGAACCTCCTGCCCCAGGTCGCTTCCGGCATCGACCACTTCGAGTATTTGGCCATGCACGCACCTCAGCCCCTCGTCATTTGCGCCGCAAAGAAAGACTTCTTCCCCATCAAGGGGGCTCGGCAAACCTACCGCTGGCTCCGGGAGCTTTACGGGAGACTGGGGGCCCGGGCCAGGGTGGGCAAGGTGGAGAGCGACCTCCCTCACGGCTTCACCCAGCCCCTCCGGGAGGGGATGTACCGCTGGTTCCAGCGCTGGCTCAAGCCCACCAGCGGGGAGAAGACCTGGCGGGAGTCGCCGGTCACGGTTGAGGGGCCTCGGACCCTCTGGTGCACGAAGACCGGTCAGGTGGCGACCTCCTTTGCCGACCAGCGCACTATTCACTTCTTCATCACCCGGACCCTCCGGGACCGCCTGAGAGAGCATCTCAAACCAACCCCTCCCGCCAAGCTTCGCGCGTATCTGGGGCGGGTGAAAAGGGGCCTGCTCGAGCTCCTGGCCATCGAACTGCCCACGGGGGTCAGCGAGGCCGAGACCACCAGGCACGGGGAGGCAGGCAGCCTGTGCTGGGAGCACGTGGTCATTGAGTCTGAGTGTAGCATACGGGTGCCGGGGGTGCTTTACCGGCCCCGGGACGCTCGTCGAGCGCTCCCCGGGTGCCTTCTCGTCCACGAGATGGGCAAGGAAGCTGTCCTGGTCGAGGCCCGTCGAGCGGCGGCCCGCGGGATGGTCGCCCTGGCCGTGGACGTCCGGGGGGTGGGGGAGACCCGTTCCCACGTGCAGGCCTGGAACTTCGAGTACGACGCCCCTTACGGTACGGAGACCGACCTCTCCTACACCTCGTTCATGGTGGGCCGACCGCTGCTGGGAGGTCGCACGCTGGACGTGCTCGCCGCGGCGCGCTA
>CAZIBA010000541.1:0-2555 GCA_964536795.1 uncultured Planctomycetota bacterium
CGGGTTACTCGGTGTTCTCTTCTGAGGGAGTGGAGCCGCGGTAGAATCGGCGCTGGAACATACGCAGGCGCTCGGTCCAGCTCTCGTCCCCGGCGCTGGTGTCGTTCACGGCCCGGGTGATGGCCTCCATCTTGGCGTCCAGGTTGTCCAGGTAGTGCAGGGCCAGGGCCTCGCGGGTCATGGGGAGCTTGGGGGAGCCGAACTCGAACTCGCCGTGGTGGCTGAGGATGACGTGACGGAGCTCGTCCAGGAGGTCGGCCGGGAACTCGGGCAGGTCCCGCACCTTCTCCTCGATCATCAGCACCCCCGAGACCACGTGCCCCACCAACTCCCCGTGCACGGTGTAGGTGAAGGCTTGCTCGTAGGCCAGCTCGCGGGTCTTGCCGACGTCGTGGAGGATGATGCCCGTCATCAGCATGTCCCGGTTGAGCTGGGGGTAGTGCCCGCAGACCAGCTCGCCCAGCTCGGCCACGCTGGTCGTGTGCTCGATGAGGCCGCCGACGGTGGGGTGGTGGTAGGAGACGGCCGCCGGGCAGCGCTTGAACCGGGCGAGGAAGTCGGCGTCGTCGAAGAAGGCCCTCAGCAGGGCGAGCAGGTGAGGGTCCGTGACGGAGTCGGCGATGCCCTTGAGCTTGGCCAGGCGCTCTTCGGGGTCGTGGGGGCTCTGGGGGAGGAAGCGTTCCAGGTCGATCTCGTCCTGCGGGGCGGGTCGGACGCTGCTCAGTATGAGCTGGGGGCGGTCGCGGTAGACCTCCACCCGGGCGCGCACGCGGACGAAGTTGGTGCCCGACAGCGCTTCCAGTAGCACCTCGGAGGCGTCCCACATGCGGGCGGGGATGACGCCGCTGGCGTCGCAGAGCTCGGCCTGGAAGTAGGTGGAGCCGTTGCGGGCCTGGCGGACCTGCTTGTCCCGGATGAGAAAGACCTGGTCGATCTCCTGACCGGGCTTGAGTTCGCTCACTGCGGTTGCCGGCACGTGTTCCCTCCTCCCACTCCCGCGTCGGCAGGCGAAGCGCCTGCAACGCTTGTTTCTTGAGGTCCTTCCCTCAAGGCTACCCTAAGTCAGCTCGGACTGCGGGTCAACGACAAAGCACCTCGGGCCTCAGCAGCGGGCAGCCAAGGTTGGCCGACCTGCACCTCGTGCGCTCTCCGATGGCAAGGGGCGTGCCGTCGCCATAGTGGCTTTGGCACGTCGGCGACTTAAGCCCCTTGTCTACCGGCTGGCTGACCAGCAACTCTGCCGTTGAAACCGGCCCTGCCCGGCAGTATAGTGAGGAGCCTGACGGAACAGGAGATGCGGAGGGACGAGGATGGACGTCTTGGAGGCGATTCAGACGCGCCGAAGTGCCCGGGCCCTGGAGCCGGTGGAGATCCCCCGGGAGCACCTCAGGACCATCGTCGACGCCGGTCGGCTGGCCCCCAGCGGCCGCAACTCCCAGCCCTGGGAGTTCATCGTCGTCACCGAGCCGGACACCATAGCCACGTTGGCCGAGGTGCAGGGACTGGTGGGGCAGGCGTCGGCCGTGGTGGCCATCGTGGCCGACGAGCAGGGCTCCCCGTACTGGCTGGAGGACGCCTCGGCAGCGGCCGAGAACATGCTCCTGACCATCCACGCGCTGGGCTACGGGTCGCGCTGGATCGAGGGCACGCTCTTGCCCAGGGAGACCTGGGCCAAGGAGCTGTTGGGGGTGCCGACCGAGAAGAGGCTGGTCATCCTGCTTCCCATCGGCAAGCCCGTCTACCCCGAGGAGCCGAAGCAGAAGAAGCCTTTGGGGGAGGTCTGCTCTTGGGAGCGCTACGGTCAGCGCTCCTGAGGTTTGGAGCTCGACTCGGCCAGTGACCGTTGACCTGCGACCAGTGACGGTTTCACGTGCGACCTGTGTGCGAGGACACCCATGCGTTGGACCCAGACCTTTATTCCCACGCTCCGTGAGAAGCCTGAAGACGCCCAGGTGGCCAGCCACGTGCTGATGCTCCGGGCCGGGCTCATCCGCAGAGTCTCGGCCGGGGCGTACTCCTTCCTCCCCCTCGGTTGGCGGTCGCTTCACAAGGTGGCCAAGATCATCCGTGAGGAGATGGACCGGACGGGCGCCCTGGAGGTCTTCCTGCCCGTCCTTCAGCCCGTCGAGCTCTGGGAGAAGAGCGGCCGGGTCAGGGACTACGGTGAAGACCTGCTCAGGGCCGTGGACCGTCACGGGAAGACCAACGTCCTGGGACCCACCCACGAGGAGGTCATCACCGACCTGGTGAGCGACCACATCAACTCCTACCGCCAGCTCCCGGTCAGTTTTTACCAGATACAGGTCAAGTTCCGGGACGAGATACGTCCCCGGTTCGGCGTCGTCCGCAGTCGGGAGTTCCTGATGAAGGACGCCTACAGCTTCAACGCCGACCAGGAGGGCCTGGAGCGCTCCTACGGGGAGATGTACCAGACCTACCGTCGCATCTTCGCACGCTGCGGGCTAGCGTGCGTGGAGGTGGAGGCCGATTCCGGGGCCATCGGCGGCGACGTGAACCACGAGTTCGTGGTGCCTACCGAGGCCGGTGAGGACGTG
>CAZIBA010000542.1:0-2545 GCA_964536795.1 uncultured Planctomycetota bacterium
CCCCGAAGCAGGGCCTCGGCCTCACCCACCATCCTCAGCTTCTCGGCCGTTATCTCCTGGCCGTAGGGGAAGCGGGAGGCCAAACAGGCAAACGCCGGCTTGTCCCAGGTGGATAGCCCCAGGGCCCGGCTGAGCTCACGGACGTCGTCCTTCCTCAGGCCGGCCTCCCGAAGCGGGCTGCGCACCCCTAACTCCCGGGCCGCCCGCATTCCCGGGCGGAAGTCCCCGACGTCGTCCACGTTGGCCCCGTCGACCAGGTGCTCGATGCCCTGCTCCCGGCCCACCGCCTGCATCTTCCGAAAAAGCTCACGCTTGCAGTGGTAGCAGCGGTCCGGGGGGTTCTCGGCGAAGCCTTCCACCTCCAGTTCGTTCGTCTCCACCGCCTGCCAGCGAACACCCAGGGAGCGGGCGTAGGCGAGGGCCTCCTCGAACTCGCTCTCGGGAAAGGTCTCGCTGCGGGCCGTGATGGCCAACACCCCGTCGCCCAACTCCTGATGAGCCACCGTCAGCAGCAAGGTGCTGTCCACCCCGCCGGAGAAGGCCACGGCCACCGCGCCCAACCCGCCGAGCAGCTCCCGCAGCCTGCGCAGCTTCTCCCCCAAGACCTCGCTCAGTTCGATCTGAGCAGACAAGAGACCCTCCCAACCCATACACCAGTATACCACTTACCTATATTACACTTCCGGGCAGCCAGCGCAACGAAAAAGCAACGACGCCTGAGGGAGGGATGAAGGGCTGAGGTTCAGCCCGTCGGGGGTCCCGTGTCGGCGGCCGGGGGCGCCTGGAGCTGACGCAGCATCTCCTCCAGTCGTTCGACCTCGCCGTCCACCCAGTCGCCTTTCTCGGGCCAGTGCGCTTTGATCAGCAGGAGGATGTCCCTGGCCAGACTCAGTTGCCCGGCGCTCTCGGCTTCGCGGGCGTCGGCCCTCAGGCGCATGGAGAGCATCTCCCGGCTGTTCAGCATGGCGATGCGCACCAGGCCCATCTGAGCTTGCCTCCCCTCTTCCGTGTCGGGGAAGCCCCTCACGGCCTGCTTGTAGTTGTCGCGAGCCTCGACGAACCGCTTCTCACGCTCGGCCTCCAATCCTCGCTCCAGAAGCTCCGTCGCCGACGTGCGGGGCGCGGTCAGCCTGCGCACCAGACAGGAGATGGGCAGCACGATGACCGCCAGCAGCAGGAGCACCCCCAGGAGAAGCCAGAGCCGTCCGGCCCAATCGGGTGGCTGCTGATAGCTGGGTCGGCCACGTCGTCGCCGGGGTGGGCGCTGGCCCAGTTCGGGAACGGGCGTGGGTGGGGAGGGCACTGTGGCCGCCGGCCGGCCGACGGGGGAGAGGCCGTCCACGCTGGTGTCCCGGTCCGCGCTGACGTAGGCCTCCAGATTGTACACAGTGGGTTGCTTGGAGGGGTCGCTGGGGTGCATCTGCGACTTGATTTTCTGGAGGATGCGGATGAGGGCGCGCATGGAGGGAATGCGCTTGGCCTGGTCCTTCTGGAGCATGTCCTCGATGGCCAGGCTCAGGTTCTCGGGCATATCGGGGTTGTAGTTGATGGGTGGTTCGACCAGGCTGAACCGGTGCTTCTGGATGACCTCCGAAGGGGTCTCGCCCTTGAAGGGGAGCCGACCGGTGGTCATCTGGTAGAGCAGCACCCCCAGCGAGTAGATGTCGGTGCGGGGGCCGATGGCTCGACCTTCGGCCTGCTCCGGGGCCATGTAGTCCACCGTGCCCACGATGCCGCCCGTCACCGTCATCCGGGTGGCCTCCACCACCTTGGCGATGCCGAAGTCGGTGAGCTTGGGGTGACCACCCTCGGTCAGCAGCACGTTGCTGGGCTTGATGTCCCGGTGGACGATGTTCTTGCTGTGGGCGTAGTCCAGGGCCTCGGCCAACTGGACTATAACGTCGATGGCGTCTTCGACGGGAAGCCGACCATCCTCCCGCTGCAGCAGCCCCTCCAGACTCCCCCCACTGACGTACTCCATCGCAAAGTAGTGGGTGCGGCCCTCCGAGCCCACGTCCAGGATGCGCACGATGCTCGGGTGGGTGAGCTGTCGAAGGGCCATCACCTCCCGGCGAAAGCGCTGCAGCAGCGCCGGGTTCAGCGACAACTCGGGTGGCAGCACCTTGAGGGCCAGCTCCTGGCCGGTGTTCAGGTCCTTGGCCCGGAACACCGTCCCCATCCCCCCGTGACCCACCTCCTCCAGGAGGTCGTAGTGAGCCAACCGGTCACCAACCCGCATGCCCTACACTCCAGCCACTCTCCCACTGTCCCTCGGCCTCCCGCCCATAACTCTACCCCACCCCTCCCCAACCGTCCATCGAAAAGCACACCGCCCCGACCCACAGCACCAAGGCCACCACTGCTCCTGGCGGCGGGGAAGGACGGCTGAAGCGACAGAGGGGGCTATCGGCGAACAGACGTGCTGCTCGTGGGGTGCTCGACCGAGGTGCGGTTCCCGACTTTCTCGTAGCTGTAGTACGTAGGCCGCCCCAAAGGGTCGGTCTCGGCCGACAGGCGGTTCAGGGCATCGTACCCGAAGTACGTG
>CAZIBA010000543.1:0-2545 GCA_964536795.1 uncultured Planctomycetota bacterium
ACCTTGTCGAATGCCAGGCGTTTCTTGAGGGCCTCGGGTCCGTCGTGCTTGACCACGTAGGGGTCGTCAGCGGGGAGTCGGATGAAGGCGTCGGAGGGGCAGGCCACGGCGATGGCGCACTCGTTGCAGTTCAGGCAACGGTCGTGACGCACCTGCAGGTAGAGCGCGCCGTTGCCGAAGGTGTTGCACCCCTTGACGCAGTTGCCACAGCCGATGCACAGCTCCTCAATGATCTGGTACTCGTAGTAGGGCTCTTCGACGAAGGTGCGTTGGATGGCCGCTGTCGGGCACATCTGGTTCTCGGCCCCTGTGTCCAGCGCGTGTGGGTTGGTCCTGAAGAAGCCGAAGCACAGCTCGCAGTACCCGCACATGGTGAAGTCGTGCACGCACTTGACGGCCGACAGGTCGAGGACGCACTCCGTCTCGCACCGTTCGCACTGGCTGCACTTGAAGGGGTCGATCTGCCAGACCAGCCGGTCCCGCACCCAACGCACGCCCAGCGCCCCCACGACCCCGCCCACGGCCAGAAGGGACACGCCCCGACCCACCCCGGTCAGGAACTCCCGCCGGGAGACCTCTCGCTTGGTTGGCTCCTTGCCCTTCACGCCCCTCGGCCTCCTATCCCTTCGGAGCCCCGGACCAGTTCGACCGCCCGCAGAGCCCTCTTGTGCCTCCTCGCGCCTCGGGGGTCGCCTGCCCGCTTACCGCGCCCAAGCCCAGGGCCGCCCGGGCCCGCGCCGCCTCGGGCAGTCGGCACGACCGGAGCAGTTGGCACCGGCCGCACACCGACAGCTCGCCCACGCCTTCAGCACGTCCCTTCGAGCCGAGGGCGCGGAGGGCCGACCTGCCTACCAACCCGCTCAGCGCAGCCAGCGACGTCCACCGGACGATGCAGCCGAAGAACCTCCGACGAGTCACCCTGTCACCCATCCCATCTCCAGTTCACCGGCACCGACCGCCTGGCTCGGTTGGCCGAGTTACGCATGAGTAGCCGCGGGCTGCGTCGGCTGAACCCCTGACGGCGTGCCTCCGGTCCTTCGGCTACTCCCTCAACTCGAAGACCCGGACCTTGCCGTCGCCCGGGTCAATGACGTGAAGCCGACCGGAGGAGTCAACGGCCAGGTCCAGTCCCATGGCTTCACTGGTGAAGTGCTCCGGGCCCAGGTAAGCGAGCATCGTTCCCTGACCATCGTACACCTTCACCCGGGGAGGACGTTTCTCGGCGGTCACCACGCGGCCGTCACCCAGAAGAGCGACGTTGCTGGGGTTGCAGCAGCCGGAGAACTCCTCCGGCCGGGTCCCCGGCTTGCCCCAGAAACCCAGGAGCTCACCGTCGGACTGGTACCTTTCCACCCGCAGCCGACCAGGGTTGGTCACGTGGAGCACACCGTCGGCGTCCACGGCGAAGTCCAGGTAGGGGCTGGGGCAGATGAGCCCGACGAAGTCGGTCTCGCGGTCGCGCTTCCCGATCTCGTCGATGAAGTCGCCGGTGACGTCGAACCGGTGGATGCAGCGGTTGCCCGCGTCGGCCACGAAGACGTTCAGTCCGACCACGGCGACGGAGGTGACCACACTGAGCTCTCCCCGCCCAGACCCCTCAACGCCCCAAGATGAGACCAGCTTTCCCGACCCGTCGTAGGCCTCCACCTTGGCCGCCAGGCCCACCCAGACGGTACCGTCCTCGGCCAGGGCCACGCAGCGGGCCGGCCCGGACGTGCGCCAACTCGCCACCAGCTCGCCTTGCGGGTCCAGCACCCGGATGCCCTCGGCACCGGCCAGGTGAATGCGCCCCTGGCCGTCAATGGCGATGCCCTTGAGCTCCGTGAGGCCGCTCGGGTAGGTCTTCACCAGCTCGTAGTGAAGCTCGGTCTCGACGGTGACCGCCTCGCTTCTCTCCGCTTGTGGGATGGGACCGGAGGGAGGAGGCACGGGCTCCTCCCGGCCGCAGCCCACCACCGTCAGGAGCAGCAGCGCGACTGCGGCCACTAACAGTGGCCTTGCCCTCGTGCAGTTGGCAGCCCTTGTGGACAACGTTCTCACCCCCTGGGTATCTCCACACAAACCATTTCCAGCAGGTCGCGAAGGAGGAGCCTGCCCGCGGCCACGGCCATGGGAGCCCAGGCGTCGTGACCGTCCAGAACCTTGGCCTGAGCCAGCTCGTTGAAGCCTTCGGGAGTGGCCTCCATCAGGTGGAGCGTCCCGTCCTGGTCGCCGAGGACGAAGAGCAGCCCGTCGGCCAGGATGTAAGGACCAAGTCCGAACCTGTTCCTGGGTCCGCTGGCCCAGAGCCGGTTCCCCTCCAGGTCCAGGCAGGCCAACTGCCCCCCGGGGATGACGGCATAGATGTGGTCCTGGTAGAGGATGGGTGTGTGCTGGTCCGACCCGTAGACGGTGTGCTCCAACCGCCAGAGCTCTTCGGTGTGCATGTCTTCACCGTCTCCCGTCAGACGTATCATGGCGCAGCCCGCCTCGTAGCCTCCGGACAGGAAGATGCGGTCCTCGCCAACGGGCACCGGCGAGGGGACGTTGGCCAGGGGTATCTTCC
>CAZIBA010000544.1:0-2535 GCA_964536795.1 uncultured Planctomycetota bacterium
GGCCGGAGCCGGCTCAGCCGGAACCGGAGCAGTCGGCGGCGGGCCGACGCCCTCGGCCGGGGCCTCCTCGGCAGCTCCCTCCGGGCCACGGTCGATGCCCACACCGGTCCCCCTCTGGCCCCTCACAGCCAGGGCCAGGAGCACGACCAGAAAGAGCACCCCCAGGTAGGCGGTGAGTTTCTTGACCTTGCTCACCGTCTCGGTGCCGAAGGCGCTCTCGCCTCCGGCCCCGGCCAGCACCCCGGCCAGCCCACCTCCCTTGTTGTCCTGGAGCACCACCAGGACGGTGAGGGCGATGGCGGTGAGCACACACACGATCATCAGAACGATGCCCAGCATGGACCTCGTACCTCCGTCTCCACTTCGACAAGGGCTTCCGTCAGACGCCGGCGACTGCCTCCAGGCCGGCCCGGACGATGGCGGTGAAACTGTCCACCTTGAGACTGGCCCCGCCCACCAGGGCCCCGTCGATCTCCGGGTCGCCGAGCAGCCTTCCGGCGTTGTCCGGCTTGACGCTGCCGCCGTACTGGATGGTGAGACCCTGGGCTGCGCCGCTGTCGTAGAGCTCGGCGACCAGCCCGCGGATAAGGGCGTGGACGGCGCTGGCCTGCTCGGCCGTGGCCGTCTTCCCCGTGCCGATGGCCCAGACCGGCTCGTAGGCGATGGTGACCCGGGTCAGCTCGTCGGCGGAGACGTCGGCCAGGCCGGCCTCCACCTGTCGGCGGACCACCGCTTCGGTCTGCTCGGCCTCCCGCTCCTTCAGGAGCTCGCCCACGCAGAGGATGGGCTTGAGACCGAAGCCCAGGGCCGCCCGGACCTTTCGGCCGACGAAGTCGTCGAGCTCCCCGAAGACGTGTCGGCGTTCGGAGTGACCCAGGATGACGTAGCTACAGCCGACGTCCAGGAGCATGGGGCCGGCCAGCTCACCGGTGAAGGCCCCCTGGGGCTCGACGTACATGTTCTGGGCGCCAAGCCCGATGGTGCTCCCCGCGACGGCCGCGGCCACGGCCTCCAGGTAGACCGAGGGCGGACAGACGGCCAGTTCCACCTCCTCGACGGAGCCGACCTCTTCGACCAGCCCCCCCGCCAGGGCCACGGCCCCGGCGTGGTCCAGATTCATCTTCCAGTTACCGGCTACGAACAGCCTTCGCATGATGTCACCTCACAGACGATGTCGGTGTTGCTTTCTTGCTGTGCCCCTCGGGACCGTACCCAGCGGTCAGGTCTCTTCCTTCTCGCCCTCGGGAGCGGCCGGGTAGCTGCCCAGGACGCGCAGGAAGCTGGTCCGCGCTCGCAGCTCCTCCAGCACCGCCCGCACGGGCCCGTCCTGGCAGTGGCCGGCCATGTCCAGAAAGAAGACGTAATCCCAGGCCCCCCGACGACTGGGTCGCGACTCGATCCAGCTCAGGTTGATGCTCCCCTCCTCGATGGGTCGAAGGAGACGGGAGAGGGCCCCCACCTGGTCCTTGACACTCACCATCAGGGTGGTCTTGTCGTGGCCGGTGGGTTCAGCGGGTTCGTGACAGAGTACCAGGAAGCGGGTGCGGTTGCGCGAGTGGTCCTCGATGGAGGAGGCCACGACGGTCAGACCGTAGAGCTGGGCAGCCAGTCGGCTGGCGACAGCGGCCGAGCCCGACTGACCAGCCACCGTCTCAGCGGCCCTGCTGGTGGTGGCCACGTCGATGAGCTCGGCGTGGGGGTAGTTGGTGGCCAGCCAGCGACGACACTGGCTCAGGGCCTCGGGCTTGGAGTAGATGGCGGA
Organism: uncultured Planctomycetota bacterium; assembly: GCA_964536795.1. Taxonomy (GTDB): domain Bacteria; phylum Planctomycetota; class DG-23; order CBDVDV01; family CBDVDV01; genus CAZIBA01. The sequence goes on from CAZIBA010000544.1 coordinate 1,763, forward strand.
GATCTCCTCCTCGGCCGAGCGGGCCAGCAGGTTCAGGTGAACGTCCAACACGATCTCCCCGGCGATGGTCTCGTCGAAGTCCAGGAACATGTCCAGGGTGTCGGAGACGGCCCCGGCCATGGAGGTCTCCACCGGCACCACACCGTAGTCGGCCCGCCTCTGGTGGAGTTCGGTGAAGACCGAGGCGATGTCCCGGGTGGGCACGTAGTGCACCGAGGAACCGAAACGACTGACCGCGGCCTCGTGGGTGAAGGTGCCCGGGGGACCGGGATAGGCAACGGTCAGGGCTTGCTCGAGCGCCCGACAGGCGCTCACTATCTCCCGGTAGATGGCCCGGAGTGCCTCCTCTTTCAGAGGCCCGGCCTGGGCGGCCAGCACGTTGGCCAGGACCTGGGCCTCCCGTTCGGGCAGATAGGCCTGACCGTCGGGCCCCTTGACCTGACCGGTGGCCTCCGCCAACTCGGCCCGGCGGGCCAGGAGGGCGACAATCTCCCGGTCCAGGCCGTCAATCTGTGCGCGGAGGTCGTCGATGGACATCGAGGCCGGTGGTCCCCTAAAGGCGCTCGGTCCGCCTGAGATGCCAAAACTTGTATTCTACTCCCGTTTCCCCCACGGTCAAGAAAAAACTATGCCAGAACTGGCACCCGACGCCGGCCAGGCACCATAGCGCGTGCAAGCAGCTCGTGAGGGCTAAGTGAGTCCTGGCTATCTTGTTCAACCCTCACCCCGACCCTCTCCCAAAGGGAGAGGGAGAACCGCTGCCACCGTCGGCA
>CAZIBA010000545.1:0-2535 GCA_964536795.1 uncultured Planctomycetota bacterium
CGCGGTCGTCTACAGCCTCACCAGCGGCGCGGAGCCGGCCGACATCCGCGCTGAGGTCGCTCCCCTCGAAGGCGAGCCCATCGTCAAGGCCGGGGTGGACAAGTTCTTCGGTACTGAGTTGGAACAGATTCTGAAGGCGAAGGGGGTTCAGACGGTCATCCTGGTAGGCACGTCCGCTCACGGAGCCGTCCTTAACACGGCGACGGGAGCTGCGTTGCGGGGGTTCAAGGTCATTGTGCCGGTGGATGGCATGTCGGCGACCGAGCCCTACGCCGAGCAGTACACGGCCTGGCACCTGGCCAACGGTCCCGGCACCCGCCGACACACCACCCTCACCCGCGCGAGTTGGGTAAGCTTCTGAGCTAAACCCAACGTCTGACCCGTTTGCTGTACTGCCGGTAGGCGTCGCCGAAGGTCTCTTCCATCGCCTTCTCTTCGACGTCTGCGAACCTCTTCACTATCCAGGCAAACGGGGGTATGACCAGTACCGGCGTGACGCTCCCCAGCAGAACGGCTAATCCTGCCAGAAGCACCACCATCCCAACGTACATCGGATGTCGGCTGAAACGGAACGGCCCCTCCGTGACCAAGTCGCTTGACTGCTCGAACGGCTTGACGGTGGTCTTGGCCTTGTCAAAAAGATTGGAGCTCCAGAAGTTCACGGCCACTCCCGCGAGGATGAGCGCGATGCCGAGATACCTGTATGGTGCGACGACCACCTGCCTGATGGGCAACAGGAAATGCAGCCCGACCATCAGGAGAATCGCGACCAGGAAGTACGTCGGCGGCAAGATGGGCTTAGGTTGCATGCGCCCTGACGGTCCTTCGCTTCGTCTACAGCTTCCCATGCCAGACGGCGAACCCGAGGACGAGGGCGCTGGCACACGCAGCTCCGGTGACCGCGCGGTCGGGCCGGGCCATGGCCAGGGGGTGGGGCTCCAGGCCCCGGCCGAAGAGCGCAAGGGCGAGCAGGGCCGCCACCACCCACACCACCGGAAGCACCACGAACCCCTTGCGTATGCCGTAGATGCCACAGTAAGCGCACTGCAGAAGCGCGAAGACGATGCCGAAGGGCATCCCGAAGAAGGGCACCAGCGCCGGGATGAGCGGTCGGCTGTTGGTCAGCGGGTGGCCGAAGGACGCTGCAAAGACGGCCAGCGCCACCACGATCATAACCACAACACCCAACGGCTTGAACTGGTCACGCATGGGCCGAGTCTCCCTCAAGCTTCGCTTGTCTTGACGGTAAGCACAGCCAGCCCGAGAAGAGCTTCTCTCGGACGCGTGCGTCGTGCAGTACGAAGGAGGCCGTGCCTCCCCTCGCTCTTACAGTGTCACGCCTCCGGGATGTCGAAGCGGACGGTGCGGGTATCTTCTTCGACGCCCGTCTTCTCGGTGAGGGGCCCGTAGAGTTCGGGCCGTCGGCTGCGGAGCCACCTCCTGCCGGTACAGTTCTCGAACAGTGCCGGGTCCAGGTCGGCCATCACCATGTCGTCAGCGGCCTTCCAGGTCTCCGCCAGGATGCGTCCGTAGGGGTCGATGATCATGGCGTTGCCGGTCCGTATCTCATCGTCATCCACGCCCACGCCGTTGCTGAAGGCGAGAAACATCCCGTTGTCGTGGGCGCGGGCGGGTAGCCAGCGCAGGAGCCAACCCCGGCCCTTGGGCCCCTTGAGCTCGGCCTCGATAGCCTCAGGGTTCTCCTCCCGTTCGTCCCAGAGCTTCCGGTCGACGAGGCCCATCGAGTGAGGGTTCTTGAGGTCGCAGCCTCCGGTCTGATGCGGGGCGAGTAGCAGGTCGGCCCCCTTTAGTGCGGTGATGCGGACGTTCTCACCCAAATTGTTGTCGTAGCAGATGAGGACACCCATCCGCCAACCGAGGTGGGTGTCGAACACCGTGTACTCCGACCCCGAACTCATGTGCTCGCTGATGAAGCAGTGGAGTTTCCGGTGGCGATGCCAACTGCCGTCAGGCAGGGCGACGACGTAGGTGTTGTAAAGGTCGCCATTGGGCGCGCGCTCCACCAGGCCAGCGCCGACGACGACGTTGTGCTCAGAGGCGAGGGCCAGGAGCTCCCGCGAGGCGGGCCCGTCGGGGACGGGTTCAGCCAGCTCCTCGAGCTCGGGGCGGGTGAGCTTGCGGAGAAACCAGTAGCCCGTGATGCAGCACTCGGGAAAGACCACGACCTGAGCGTTCTCTGCCACCGCCTTCTCGACGAACGAGCGCACCTTGGCCAGGTTTGCTTCCTTCTCTCCAGCAGCGTGCTCAATCTGAACCGACGCCAGCCGTATGCCTTCCATAACTCCAGGCCTTCCACTACCCAAGAAGTCTCATCAAGACCCCCTCTCCCTCTGGGAGAGGGTTGGGGTGAGGGGCTACACCCCGCTGGTCTGCCGCCTCACCAATCCCCCCCTCCGGGGAAGCCAGAGGCCGAATGACACAAGGGGCTGAAGCCCCTTGCCCCCCCATGGAACAGTAGCATAGGGACAGGTCTTTGGACCTGTCCGTTCCCCTTGCGCACAATTGCCACCTCAG
>CAZIBA010000546.1:0-2530 GCA_964536795.1 uncultured Planctomycetota bacterium
CCAGCCGAGGAGGACCAGCCAGGCAACTTCTGCCAACTGCGTCACCGTTCCGCGCCGCCGGGACATGGACACAACACTGGAAGCCATCCCGGACAAAGCAAGGAGCCCCGGTCCGGCAAGAAGCAGCTCCACAACGAAGACGAACCCGACAAAAGCCGGGACCGGCGGGACCCCCCCTACAACGGTCAGGTGCACGAAGCCCGTGAAGCAAGCCAGGACGATGACGACGAGGACGTAGCGGAACACCCAATAGAGGGCGCGGACCTTTGCCCGGAAGATGGCCGCAGGCTCATTACCGGTCAGCACGAGGAGCACCGCGGTCCGCCTGGCCTTCTCTTGAGCAAACACCGTTTGTCCGTAAATCGCCGAATACACCAGCAGGAAAACAAAGCCCTGGACGGCGAGCACCCTGAGCGGAAAGTAGCTCCCCAAACGGCGGCCAAGAGGCCCGGGGCTAAGGACATCGAGCAGGAAGAAGAGGAGGGCCATCATCCCGAGCATGAGGCAGATAGTGACCACTTGACTGCGAAGCTGTTTCCCGGTCCTGGCCTGCCAGTAGAAGGGGTCTTCGTCGGGTCCCATAGGCGGTCGTGGGCGCTTCGAGGCCAGCTTCCCGGCCGGTCCGGACTCCAGCGCAGCCGCTGTAGACGACGCCAACCGCCATTCCAGCTTGTAGGTGAGCCTCCAGCGGGCAGCCGCTAAGAGAAGCCCCGTCAGGGCGACCATGCAGATGAAGCTCATCAGCGCGAACGCTCCGGGGTTCAGGCCTCCCGTCCTGGTGCCGGTGAGCACCGCGTGCAAGGCCCAGGGCGGAAGCACCACGGTCAGTTGCGGATAGCGGAGCGCCGGAAACGACCACAAGAGGAAGCTGAGCATCATAACCCACAAGAAGGGCGACAGGAACCGGAGGTACCAGCGCTTCGCCTTGGCTGAGGGGAGGACCCCCTCGTTGAGGGCCACCGCGCCGACGAAAAGCACGCTGGCCACGATGACGGCAAAGCTGCCCACGACGACCTCCCAGGGCACGTGGGCGGCGTAGGCCAGCACCGCCGAGAAAGGCAGCAGGGCCAGAGCAGCCATCAGCACCGTGACCAGAGCGGCCACGAATTTGCCCAGGAGGACCCCGACCCCCGAGAGAGGCGTGACCAGCAGGAGTTCCATCGTTCGTCCGGTCCACTCCTTGGACACGCTCGCGGCGGTGAGGAAAAACACCAGGGCGCACAGCACCGCGAGCTGCAGCCAGCAAGAGGTCTCGAAGAGCATCCGGCTCAGCCGGGCTACCTGCTGCCAATCCGGCCCCCTGAGCCCGAGCTCAAAGCAGATCCGGACCCCCAGGACGACGGCCGCGGCCACTGGCAGCCCGGCCCGCACCCAGTACGTGCTCTTCTGACGAGCCGTCAGGAGCAGTTCCTTGCGTACGATGGGGTTCAGTGCCACCGGTCCCCTTCCCTGTGGAAACCGCCATGGTCCGCCGTAGGGCGGACGACGGCTGGGTTGCTGCCGCCCACACTCGCTGCTACGTGTGCCGGAGGCCCCGGCCTTCGACAAGGTCAATTGCTCAGGCCGCCCTGAGGGGACTCGAAGGGCGGGTCTCGGCCGGCTCCCGGGCCATACCGTCGTCGAAGATGCGCACGCCCAGTTGCCACCAGAAGACGACAAAGGCGGCCACCAGGGCCGTTCCACCCACCAGCCACAGCACCAGGACAGCACCCAGGATGCCCGAAGAGCGGCCGTACCCGGTCATCCCCCCCGCCCCCACCATGGCCAGCAGCGCCGCGCCGTTCGTCCCGCAGTAGTAGGTGAGCGCCAGGAGCAGGCTCAGACGCCAGGGCGTCCACGTCCGGTTGACTTTGACGAAGACCCAGATGACCCCGAGCACCGGGAGGAGCCCTACGCCGGGGACCAGGAAGAACAGCCACGCAATGGGGAACAAGGGGACGAAGAGGAAACCGAGGATGAAGCACCAGAGCACCGAAAGCAGCAGCGCCCGGCTGGCTTGCTGTGGGGATTTGGCCGCGCTGCTGAAGACCATCCCAACCAGAACGGCTATTCCGGGGCCGAGGAGAGCCGTGGCGACGAATGCTATGGCCCCGACGAGGGTGACGGCCATCTCCCCCCTCCCCCCCCAGGGAATCCCCCAGATAAACAGGCCGGGAACCACCACCCCCAGCAAAGACCAACGCAGCGCCCGATAGGTGGCCCATATCTTCGCCCGAAAGATGCTGCTCGGGTGATTGCCGGTGAGAAGCAGTGCGTGGTTCGTCCGCTGGACCTTCTCGCGGGCGAAGACCCGGGTCCCGTAGAAGGCCGAGGCCAGCACCACCGTCGCCGTCCCCAAGCCCAGGAACGTGCTGGCGAGGGCCTCCTCGTCCATGAAGCCCAGGTCCCAGGTGGCGATGGCGCCGACGAGGTAGAAGCAGGAAAGCAGCCCGTAGACGACCCAGAGCGCCCAGCGAAGGAGGCGGGTGGCCGGGCCCCGTTCCTGCCAGGCGAAGGGGTCTTCGTCGGGTCTCATCGGGGGTCGAGGCGG
>CAZIBA010000547.1:0-2521 GCA_964536795.1 uncultured Planctomycetota bacterium
TAAGGTATTGGTGCAGCGTCGGCAGGGCCGGCTGGCGAGCGAGCTGGACCTGCGACTGCGGGAGGCCCAGGCGGCCGGAGAGACCGGCGCCCTGGAGGCTGCTCTCCGGGAGAAGTTGGAGGTGCAACGGGAGCAACACCAGCACCGCGAGACCCTTGGCGAGGGGATGTACCAGGAGGTGAGTTGAATGGTAGTGAAGCTGGAGACAGCCATCCAGTCCCTCGTCGAGCGAGGGAAGGTCAACGGCTACCTCACCTACGACGAGATGAACGACCTGCTCCCCGAGGAGTTCATCTCTCCGGAGAAGATCGACGACATCCTGCGCACCCTGGACGAGCTGGGCATAGGTCTGGTGGACCACGCCGAGCCCGAAGAGGGCGACCACGCCGAACACACTGACAAAGAGCAGGAGGTCGAGGAGCCCGTGGTCAGCACCCGGGAACGGGTGGATGACCCGGTGCGCATCTACCTCACCCAGATGGGTGAGATACCTCTGCTGACCAGGGAGCAGGAGATATTCCTGGCCAAGAAGATCGAGCTCACCCGCAAGTACTTCCGGGCCAAGGTGTTGGAGAGCGACTTCTCGCTGCGTCAGGTTGCCGCCTTTCTGCGCGGGCTGGAACGGGGTGAGGTGCCCTTCGACCGGGCCGTGAAGCTCATCGAGGTGCCGGGTGGGGACCAGCTTACCAAGGAGGACGTCTTGGAGAGACTCCCGGTGAACGTGACCACCGTGGAGAAGATGCTGGGACGCAACTGCACCGACTACGACCGACTGGTGAGGGGAAAGCTGTCCGCGGCCGACAAGCGCGAGCTGCGCTCCCGCTTGCAGCGCCGTCGTCGGAAGGCCGTCCAGTTGCTGGAGGAGCTCTGTGTCCGCATCGACCGTGTCCAGCCCCTTATGGACCGGTTGGAGGACATCGCTGCCCGGCTGCACACGTTTGACCGGGAGGAGCGTCGTCTGAAGGGCCACCGTGACCGGGCCAGCCTGGCCCGGATACGCGAGGTGCGCCGACTGCAGGCCGGACTGGAGCTGGAGATCCTGGAGACCCCGGCCGCGCTCTCGCGCAAGCTCAAGGAGGTGGGCAAACGCTTCGCCGCCTACGAGGACGCCAAGCGGGAACTGGCCGCCGGCAACCTCCGTCTGGTGGTCAGCATCGCCAAGAAGTACCGCAACCGGGGTCTCAGTTTCCTGGATCTCATCCAGGAAGGGAACACCGGACTGATGAAGGCCGTGGACAAGTACGAGTACCGTCGGGGCTACAAGTTCTCCACCTACGCCACCTGGTGGATACGTCAGGCCATCACCCGCTCCATCGCCGACCAGGCCCGCACCATCCGCATCCCCGTACACATGATCGAGACCATGAGCAAGATCCGCAACGCCTCCCGTCGCTTGGTCCAGGAGAAAGGCCGGGAGCCCACCGTGGAGGAGATGGCCCGGACCACCGACCTGCCCGTCTCCGAAATCCGCCGGGCCCTGAAGACCTCGCGGCCTCCCATTTCACTGGACCGTCCCGTGGGTGACGGCGAGGACAGCTACTTCGGCGATTTCATCGAAGACCAGGGGGCCGAGTCACCCGTCACCGCGGCCACCCAGGAGATGCTCAAGGACAAGATACACCAGGTGCTCAGCACACTCACCTACCGGGAGCGGGAGATCATCAAGCTCCGCTACGGTCTCGGCGACGGGCAGACCTACACCCTGGAAGAGGTGGGCAAGATGTTCAACGTCACCCGTGAGCGGGTGCGCCAAATCGAGGCCAAGGCCGTGCGCAAGCTCCAGCACCCCGTGCGGTCGCGTCGACTGGAGGGGTTCCTCGACGCTGTCACCACCACCCGGAACACCTGACACCCGGGGAGAGATTATGGAGCAGAAGCTGGCGGCCCTCATTCGGCTGCAGCGCATCGACGAGCAGATAGCTCAGCTCCGCAGCCGACTCGGCCACCTGCCCCAGCGGATGGCCGCGGCCGAACGCGACGTAGAGAGCGGCCGGCAACTGCTGGCCGAGAAGAAGGACGCGCTTCAGCGCCACCGCCACGACATCGACCGTCAGGAGCTGGAGCTGCGCAGCGGTGAAGAGCACATCGAACGCTTCCGCCTCCAGCTCAACCAGGTCAGGACCAACCGCGAGTACCAGGCCCTGCAGACCGAAATCAAGTCCCTCCAGGCCGACATCTCCCGCCTGGAGGAGGCCATCCTGGAGGCCATGAGCGAGTCCGACGAGCTGGCCGCTGAGCTGAAACGCCTGCAGGGAGAAGTCGAGGATGGCCGCCGAGAGGTCCAGGCCGTCCAGCAGGTGGTGGACGAGGAGGCCGAGGCCCTGAAAGCCGACCTGGCCAAACTGGAGGGCGACCGCCAGGCCGTCATGGACCTCGTCGACCCCGAGCACCTGCCCATCTACGAGCGCCTTCGAGGGGGCCTCTCCAGCGGCCGGCCCGTGGTGGCCGTCCGCGACGAGCACTGCCAGGGCTGTCACATGTCCGTTCCACCACAGACCATCAGCGAGCTGCTCAGCAACCG
>CAZIBA010000548.1:0-759 GCA_964536795.1 uncultured Planctomycetota bacterium
AAGGTCGCGGAGAGCGAGGTGCGGTCGTTGCCGCTGATGAACACCGCGGGCTTGCCGGGGGCGTACTTCACCCAGTAGTCCTTCCAGCGGTCCTTCTCCCAGTTCTGCGTCGCGTCGGTGAGTCTCCCCGCGTCGACCGCGGTAGCCTTCGAGCGGACGTAGACGCCGTTGTGCATCTTGTCGTCGGGGTCGCCGGCGCCCTGCGAATCGACCGGCTGCTTCTGGGTAATGCGCATGAAGTTGTCGTACACCTTGCAGTTCCTTGCGCCCCGGCCTTCGAACTTGATGCCGTGGAGCTCCACCTGCTGGTGTTTGAAGGGACGCGAACGTGCCGGCAGGTCGCTCAGTTGCTGGTGCCCGTAGGTGTCGAGGTAGTTGTCGTGAAACTGTATGCGCGAGTTGGTCAGGTGCACGCCCCGGCCGGAGGAGGTGACCTTGTTGTGATGAACGTCGGCGCCGGCGCAACCGGCAGCGATGGCGTAGCCGTTGACGTACTGCTGATGGTGCCTGATGTCGTTGTGGTCCGCCTCTACGTCGGGCCCCGCACCCCCCAGGCCGAGGGCCCACTGACAGCCTTCGGTGAGGAGGTTGTCGTGGACGTGGACGTCGCCCCCATCCACACGATCCACGGTTTCGCGTCGGCGATCCTGCGGCGGTTCCCCATCGAGGCGGGCGTGGACCCGAACTTCCAGACGCTCGACGACCCGCGCGCGACGCTCCTGCTGGAGGAAACCGTCGCCGCGACCGTGGAGGAACTCC
>CAZIBA010000548.1:769-2109 GCA_964536795.1 uncultured Planctomycetota bacterium
CCCCGTCGATGTCGAGTCGAAGCAGATGGTTGCCCGGATAGTGCCGGCTTTCGATTTCCGTGACCCGACTGTAGAGGAGGTTGTGGTGGATGTGGACGTGGGCCGCCCGCCCCAGGAACTTCATGGGGTAGGCGCACTTGAGATGAACGTCGGTGCTGATGCCGAAGATCTCCGTGGGCTGAGCACGCCAACGGCTTCCGACGGCCGTGCTGTAGTCCGCACACCGCGCGCCCTGGACGACGTGGCCGTTGGAGATGGTCGCCTTTCCCTCGTTGTTGACCCATATCCCGCGCACCTGCTCGTCCGCATCGTTGCCGAAGACGACCGTGTGTCCGTCCAGGTCCAGGGAGACGTCGGGAGCGGTGATGACGAACGCCGTGCCATCTGCGCTGACGTCCTCAGTGAGGACGTAGGAGGCAGCGGGCCTGTCGAGGGTGAAGGGAGGGCCCTCGACCTCCCCGGGGATGCGGATGGCCCCCTCCTTCCTCTTGGTGGTGAGGCTGAGGAGGTCGCTTCTCGTCTCCTCTCCCGTCACTGGATCGACCACGACCATCCGGTAGTGGTAGGTGACGCCCGTCTCCAGGCCCGTCAGGCGATGGAAGTGCGACCAGCGGGGCTCCGCAGTCGGCTCGGTGCGCGAGCCCAGCGTCTCGGTCTTCCCGTACTCGACGTAGCTGGTGGCCGAAGCGCTGATGTCGTCGAGCTGCCAGTAGATGACCGCCGACGTCTCCGACACGTACGTCCACTGCCGAGCAAAAAGCATCGCCGCCAGGATGACCGCTTCCATAGTCCGTTTCCTCCGCTCAAGTCCGCCTGCGTGGTGAGAGAGTCCGAACGCCGCTCCCAGATGCTCAGATGCTATCGCTGGCCCGTTCGCTGTCAAGTCTACATACTGCTTGGGAGCTGATCGCGCGGAACGGCCCTCTCCTGGAGACCGGGGAATTGACATTCCGCTGAGGCCGGCGTACTCTCGGAGCCCGACCCAAAGCCCTGGATCGGACGAGGAGGAAGTGCAGGACCGAGGGTCGGCGGATCGCGTCCGGTGCCGTTCACCGCAGAGCTGTGTGCACCCGCGCAGCACGGAGGTCGGTCATGTTGAGAGTTGAGGGCGGCAGTCTGACTGTCGAGACGAAGACCCTGAGGGCGAGCTTCGAGGCCGGGGTCCTCATCTCGCTGGTGAGGACCTCCGACGGGCGCGAGTTTCTCGATGGAGCCGAAGCCCGGTCGAAGTCGGCCCTGGAGCTCATTTACCCTGGCCAAGGCGCTTCGGGTCTCTCGGGAGCGCCCGGCGATAGGGTGAGCTGCCGACAGCTCAATGCCCTGTCGGCAGAGTATCGGTT
>CAZIBA010000548.1:2119-2519 GCA_964536795.1 uncultured Planctomycetota bacterium
GACGGCATTCTGGCCGTCTCGGAGGACCCCGAGACTGGGGACCTGGTCGTGGAGCCGAGCGGATACGCCTCCCGGCCGGGCCTGCAAGCCTGCCGCTGGAACCTGGCAGGCGTAGGGGCGGGCCTCAAGTTGGTGGCCCCTTTCTTCCAGGGGGTGAAGCTCGACCTCGAGGATCCTCTCATCGCCGGTACCCGCTGGCCATGGCCCCATTCGTGGGAGGCCGGGCTGGTCATCCTCCAGGGCGACGCCGGCGGCCTCTGGGCGCACTGCCGGGACGACCGCTACCGGTTCAAGGCCCTCCAGGTCGGGTCCGACGGCTCGGGAGGACAGCGCCGGCTCGGCTTCGAGACCGAGGCCGCGGGTCCTCTCGACCGGAACCTGGCCGCCGGCGGCCTGGCTT
>CAZIBA010000549.1:0-2517 GCA_964536795.1 uncultured Planctomycetota bacterium
GGCCGCTCGGCCCATGCTGATTTCCCCCTCTAACAGGGCCCTCCGTACCAGTCGTCGGAGCCCCCTCTCCTCAAAGTCGACGTCCGCCAAACGCTGAGGCTCCTGAGCTTTTCGTGGTTCGGGAACCAAGAATGACTCCGGGGGCAGACCTTGAGGCTCTTCGGCTCTGCTCAGTTTCTTCCCGTAGTCTCGTTGGTACTCATAGTAGAAGCTGGCCCAAACATTGGCCTTCCAGCCCAGTTCATGCAACCGGTACAAGACAGTCTGGTAGCTCACGCCGAAGAGGCGCTTCACCCAAAGCACTCGGTCCACCAGTCGCATTCCCGCACTGTCGCGCCACTTCTGAAGAAAGGCTTCCCTCGGCATGAGAAAGTATGAACCGAAGATGTTGGCCTCCTTCTCCTCATTCGGGTCTTCCTCGGTCTTCTCCACATCGAAGGCATCGCGATGGAGCACAAGGTGACCCAACTCGTGCGCCGCAGTGAAAATCCAGCGTTCGACGGAAATGCGTTGCCAAACGTTGACGACGACGGCAGGGCCACCTCCCTCAGCGGCCACTGATAGCCCGAAGAAGGCGTTAGAGGCGACCGGGATGGTGAACACCTTGATTCCGTTCTCCTCGAAGAGGCCACAGGCATCTTGGATAGCTTCCCTCGGCGAAGGACCGAATCTGTCGCGCACTTCTCTGGCTGCTTCCATGGGGCGGTGGGGGTCCATGTGAGGCAGCTCTGCCGGGGACCCCTCGTCGAAGACCTTCTCCAACTCGTTGAAGTCGTCGAGCCACCGCCCGACCTCGACCAGAACGTGGTCTCGCATGCGCAGCTTTTTCCTTGCGCGAAACCGCACTGCATGCAGTCGCTTGGGTGGGGCCAAGAGCGCGCCAACACCGACACCCAGCGCATCGGCCAACGCGTTCAAGGTCCGTACCCGGGGCTTCGACCTACCGGCCTCCAGATTGCGATAGGCTTGCACGGAGATCCCTGCCTTCTCGGCCAACTTAACCTGGGTCTGGTTCTGATACACCCGCAGGCGTTTGAGATTCGCAGAAAGCGCCGCCCGATCCATCTCCTCACCTCCTTTCGTAGGTCTAATATAGCACAAGTTGCAGATTCTGTCAAGATAGAAAGTTTCCGCCACGCACAAGGTACTCATTCGGGCCCGTCCCGGTTGAGGCCTGGTCACGGCGGCACCATTTCAGGCGGAGCCCCGCCGGGCGGATGGGGGAGGAGGAACGCCCAGTCGCCGGCTGGAGGGCCGCAGAGGGACCAGATGCGACGACGATGTCAGTGGAGGTGGTGAGCGAAGGATCATGACACCGATGCCGGTCGAGACGAGGAGCATCGGCTCTTCGCACACGTCCTCATTCAGCGGTCGTTTGCTCGGTCTTCAGGTCGGTTCGAGTTCGGACAGGCCCGTCTCCTCCGAGTGGCGCTTGACGACGGACAGGTCCACCAGCTCGGCGAGCAGCAACTCCACGGTACTGAACACGGTCCCGCCAAGCAGGTGCCCGCCCCGAACGCCCCCGTCCTCGCCGCCCAGAGAAGCGTGCAGGTGACAGAAGGCGCCGTCCTCGCCAGGCACGATCATCCCTTGCAGGCTCACCAACTCGAAAGGACCGGCCAGCTCGATGGTGTTGACCTGCTCCGAGGTGACGGGAAGTCGGGCTCCCTCCTTGGCGTCCCGGAGGGCAACGTCGCGCAGGCTCCCCACGCCCGAGAGCACGACGGCCCGCTCCACGCGCGCCTCCTGCATCACCTGGATGATACCCTGCGCTAAGTCATCGCCGGGCAGCAGCCTGCTCACCCACACCCCTCCAATCGATCCCTCTTGGAGAAAGCGCTTCGCCATTCGGGCCCTCCTTGCATCTATCCGGAGACCAGTAACTCTTGATGCTGGCAGGCGTCGATGAGGGTCAGGAGGTTTTCGGGGGGGACATCGTGCTGGATCTTCATCGCCGGGCCTAAGATGAAGCCGCCGCCCGGGGCCAGCTCGCCGATGCGCTGAGCGACCAGGGCACGGACGTCCTCCGGCGAGCCGTCAGGAAGCACCCGCTGGGTGTCCAGGGCTCCGTAGATGGTGAACCGGTCGCCCAACGTGCGCTTCACCTCGACCACGTTCAGGGCCTCGGGCTGAAGGGGATGGACGATCTCGAAGCCGACGTCGATGATTTCAGGCAGCAGTTCCCGGATGTTCCCGCAGGAGTGTAGGGCCGGGGTGAGCCCGAGTTCCCGGGCCCGTTGGCAGAACCGACGGAGTTCCGGCGCGACGAGGTCCCGCCAGGTGCCCGGGCTCATGAGCAGCCCTCGCTGGTCGCCGTAGTCGTCGCTCAGGAAGACACAATCGACCGAGAGCCTGGCCACCTCGTCCATCGTCTCTAAGACGTAGTCCATCGTGCCCTGGAGGAGCTCGCGGGCGAACGCCGGGCGGGCCATCAGGTCCAGGAGAAACTCCCCCGGTCCCCTCAGGAAGCAGGCCCGCTCGAAGAGGTCGCCCACGAAGACGGCCACGTAGAGGTCT
>CAZIBA010000550.1:0-2512 GCA_964536795.1 uncultured Planctomycetota bacterium
CACGCTTCGCGCCCACCTTGGCAAAGCCAAGATGGGCCACCCCATGTGGGTAACCCAATGCGAGAACAGGACTTACGAAAACTGGGGATGAGTCAGGGCGGGCCTTGGTCGTCTGCTGGGGTCTGGGTGCAGCTCCACAGGTGACGAAGGAGGGCCTGGAAGTATTGGAGGTCCCCGCTTCGGGGTACGAAGAGGTCGCCCACGGAGTGGTGCCAACGGTGGAAGACCGGCAACAGCAGCAGGAAAGGCAGCGAGAAGGAGGTGGCCGTGGCTACGGCGACGCCGGTCAGCCGATAGGGACCGATCAGGATCAGGCACAGGCTGACGTTCACGGCCAGGGCGACCCAGGCAATGACCGTCACCACGGCGGGTCGGCGGCGGTTGCCGATGACGTAGTTGGCCAGCACGATGCCACAACTGGCCAGCACGAAGGCCGGCAGCAGCACCTGGAGCGGACGCACCGAGCCCACGAACCCCCTGAACACGACCGGGACCAGCCAGGGAGATGCCACCATCAGCACAAGCGCAGGCAGGATGAGCGTCCAGAAGATGACCCGGCTCATCGCCGCCACCAGCTCCCAGGAAGGCGCCTGTTCCTCCCCGATGACGCGCCTGGCCCCGGCCCGCCGGACGGCTCCGGCCAGCAGCCAGAAGAGACCAGCGATGCGGAGAGCCAGGAAGTAGGTGCCCGCTGCTCGGGGCTCGATGTAGCGGTTCACCAGCAAGAGGCCGAACCACTGGTGAACGATGCTGGCCACGTCGCCCAGGTGGGGAACCAGGGAAAAGCCCAGGGCCTCCCGGAAGCCTGCCAGCCGCCAGCGCCAACGGACCCCGTCGCGCCGCCAAAGCACCCAGAAGGCCGCCGACCCGGAAACGACGAAGCTCGCAGCCCAGGCCCAGAGCACGGCCCAGACACTGCCCGGGACAAGGGCCAGCGCCAGCAGCACGCCGGCCACGAAGACCGCGGCCCGGAGCAGCTCCAGGCGGTTGATGCGGCCGATGCGTTCTTCGCCGGTCCAGAGTCCGATGATCAGCGCTCCGTAGAGGGCGAAGGGGAAGCAGACGGCCACGGTGATGAGCCATCCCGGTTCGACGTTCCGCAGCACGGCCGTGCTGAGCCAGTGGCGGCCCCACAGGAGCCCGACGACCACCACCGCGCTCACCCCAACGGTCGCCAGGATGGTGGTGGTGTGGAGCTCGTCACGTCGGTTGCCGTCCCGGGCGACGAAACACATGTTGGCGTAGGCCACGCCCAGAGAGAGGACACCCTGGAGGACCACCTGCACGGTAATGACCACGGCGAAGGCCCCCGTTCCCTCCTCCCCCCAACCCAGAGCCACGACCCACAGGGCGGCCAGCTGGAGGGTTTGGACCAAGGCGTAGGTCACGAGGATGCTGGTGGTGTGACGGGCCAGTTTGAACGGCTGGTCGCTCATGCATGCCCTCGTGATTGGCTTGGGCGTCGGCTTCGGCTCCGGACGGGCTCGTCGACCTGAGAACAGCCCGAGGGACAGATTGTAGGAGTTCTGCGGACCCGGAGCAACGGTGAGCCCACGGGTGGCCGGCCTGCGCCCGGTCGGAGGATTATCGGCAAGGGGGCTTGCCGAGAGAGGACGGGAGGCTATACTGCGCCTTCTTGGCAGTCGCTTCGTCGGAAGGCAATCGTTTTAGGAGGAGACCCATGAAGACGGTCAAAGTCGGTGTGGTGGGGTTGGCCTGGCCTGGGAACGAGCACCTCAAGGGATACGTGGCCTGCCCGCAGGCCGAGATCGTGGCCCTGTGTGACCTGGATGAGAAGCTGCTGGCCCAGCGGGCCAAGCAGTACGACGTCCCGGCCACCTTCACCAGCTACAGGAAGATGCTGACCGTGCCCGGAGTGGACGCCGTCAGCATCTGTGTGCCCAATGACCTGCACAAGCCGATGACCCTGGCCGCCCTGGCCGCGGGCAAGCACGTGCTCTGTGAGAAGCCGCCGGCGCTCAACGCCAGGGAAGCACGACAGATGGCCGATGCGGCCAAGAAGGCCAGGCTCATCCTGATGTACGCCCTGGTGCAGCGCTTCGGGCCTGAGGCCAAGATGCTCCGCACCTTCATCGACCGTGGGCAGCTTGGTGACGTCTACTTCGGCCGGACCGCCTACCTCCGTCGGCGGGGCATCCCCGTGGGCAAGCAAGGCTGGTTCATCAACAAGAAGCGCTCGGGTGGCGGAAGCCTCATTGACATCGGCGTCCACTGCCTGGACTGCGCCTGGTGGCTGATGGGGACCCCCAAACCCGTGGCCGTGAGCGGGTCCACCTACGCCAAGTTCGGCCACACGGTCACCAAAAAGTACCCCTACACGGTGGAGGACGCTTCCTTCGGCCTCATCAAGTTCGCCAACGGAGCCACCCTCCTGGTGGAAGCCACCTGGGCCTACAACCTGCCTCCCAAGCATCACACTGAACTGGCCGGTACCAAGGGCGGGGCCTCGCTGGGTCCGCTCACCATCTACACCGAGCGTCAGGGCGTGGTC
>CAZIBA010000551.1:0-2506 GCA_964536795.1 uncultured Planctomycetota bacterium
CCGTGTCAGGTTGCCGTTCTGCACGGCCACGGTGACGTGTGTCTCCAGTCCCTTCACGATCACCCAGAGCGACGCGTCACAGGGGAAGTCCACCAGCGTGCTCAGCCGGAGCAGCGTCTTCTTCATCCGCAGGAAAGTCGGGGCATCCACGTCGTAGTGGTCGGCGGAGAGGAAGCCGTACCGGGGGTCCTTGTTGACCATATAATGGAAGGCGCGGTCCGTGATGATGCGCTTGGCCTCCTCGCCGTCGACCATGGCGGCGGCCACGCTGGCCAGACCGACCAGCGCGCCGACTCTCTCCTGGACTTTCGTCTCGTCGGCCATCACCTGGCCTCCTGTGAAAGGGCGAGTTCTCGCACGCACGTCCACCAGAGGGGGTCGAGCTTCTCGAGCGGACGGAGGCGGGGCTCCACCTCCAGTGCCAGTACCCGACTGTCCCATTCCTCGGGCGGCAGCACCCGCGCCGCCGGCGGGGTCTCCTCCCAGACCCGGATGGGAACCTGAGAGGCAAGCTCCTCCCGCACGGCTTCGAGAGCGCCCCGGGCCTCCGCGGCACGGTGGATGAGGTCGATGTCCTGCAGGCCGTTCCGTTGTAGCTTCAGACGGATGGATGGGATAGGCCCGCGAATGCCGAAGCGTTCGCCAGGATAGATGGTGCCGGTGGCCGCACCGTCGCACGAGAACCAGGGGTCCGAACCCGGACTCACCGTGAGCCAGGCGCAGTACCCACCAAAACCCCGGGCCCAGGTCCTGTAGACGTTCTGGAGAACGTCGCTACTGGGCTCGGCGATGCTGGGGCTGCCACCGTACCACCAGACGATGTCGCCCCGGTCGATGACGGCCCGGGTCTCCTCTGGGTACCAGCGACAGAAGCCACCTAAGACCCAGAAGTCCACCAGCCCCCGCAGGCGCTCGAACTGGCTTCTCATCTGCCAACTGGCGTCCATCCGGTACACCCACTTGACGGGACTGCCCTGGATGGCGGCCCGCCACATCCTCTCCATCTGGATGTGGTAGGCGTCGTCCTTGGCGTCCTTGGGCTCGTCGCCGTCCCACTCGAACCAGCGGTAGCGCTTCTTGTGGTTGAAGAAAAACTCGACGTTGGTCTGCGTCCAGCCCTGCTGCCGGTAGTGGGCGTCGAACTGCTTGAGGCAGCGGGCGAACTCCACCTCGTACCCGGGCTCACCCCACCAGAGGTAGGAGGCCGGCCAGTCGGGTGTGATGGGCGAGTACACGCTGCCCAGGGGCCTGGCCGGTCGGCGGGGAGGCGGACACCCGGGCGCCGACCTCTCGAAAGCGGTGCCATCCAGCAGGGGGCCGAGGAGCTCGTCGTGGAGTTCCCAGTCGGTGAGCGACTTGCGTCTGCCTGCGCCCACGGTCCTGGGGCCGTAGATGGGGGCGAATGTACCGGCGTGGTTCGGGCCCAGGTTGTGGAAGGTGCCCCGGTGCTCGTGCACGATGCGATAGTAGTGATGCAGTAGTTCGATCACCCGTCCCCACCGGCCTTCGGACTCCGGGGCACGGTCGAAGACGCTCGGGTACATGCCTCGTAACCACTGCCAGCCATAGGAGTTGTGGTCCAGAACGACGCAGGGCTCCTCTGGCACGGCGAGCTCAAGGACCTGCACGCGGACCGGCAGCTCGATCTCGCGGCCGCCCGATGCGAGCTGGACTGCACCTCTCACCTCGCCCGGCTCAGCGTCAGCGGGGACGAAGACGTCCACCCAGAACTCCTGGGTAGTCTGGCCCTCGATCCGGCAAGCTCCGCTTGTCTCGACTGTAGGCAGTACCTGCCCGAGAGGAGCTTTTGACTCGACTGCCCGTTGGGCAACACGAGAGAGGCCGTGCCTCTTGGCCGGGTCGGGCAGCTCGTGAACCTGACCCTGAGCGACGGGCACGAGCGCGTCGGGGGAGTAGGTGACGGGCTGGCCTTCCTCCGAGGCCATCCGGTGGTACCAGGCCCTGTAGACATCGACCTCGAGCCCCCGGCCGAGCGAAGCCGTCAGGCGGTACTCACCCTCGCCTTGCACGAGCAGCCTGAAAGACACGTAGCCGTTGCGGGCCGCCCGGAGGGCCACCGCACCCCCAGCATCGGCAACCTGGCGCTGCCCATTGGAGAGGTCGCCAGGCTTCACCTTCCCGAAGGGGTCGTGAGCTACCCATTCGCACTCACCCCGGAGCGTCCAGCTTCTGCCGCTCACAGTGTCTGTGTCCCCTTGAGCTCAGTCACCCTCAGCTCGGGCGAGGATGTCCCAGTAGGCTCCTCGCGCCCCTCCCCGAATGAGCTCACAGAGGCGGGCGTTGCCGTCGTAGTCATGCGAGGCCTCAGCGTAGAAGAAGCGCCGGTCGCCACTCAGAAGCTCGGCCAGCCACTCCTGCACGTCGTCCCCCAACGAGCTCTCCAGGTAGTAGGCCGGCCGGAGCAGCGCCCCGTCCAGCTCCCGGGCGTGGAGGGACGGGTTCTCACTTGTGAGCTCAACCCGTCCGCCGAGCGGGGAGCCCGCGT
>CAZIBA010000552.1:0-2503 GCA_964536795.1 uncultured Planctomycetota bacterium
TCAGGCGCCGTTGGGGTTGCGGAGGATAGAGAGCGCTCTGCGGCTCGGCGGCTGGGGGTCGGAGGAAGTGGCCGTGGTCACCCCAGCCTCACTGGACGGCGCCGTCGGTCCCCGGACGCAGGTCATCGGCATCTCCTCCGGCGACCCCCTGGGCCTGGGCATGAGCAGCACCACCGTAGCCGCTGTCACCGGCGGCGAGCCCTACACCAGCAGCTGGTTCCGGGCGCTGACCGGGCGGGTCCGGGAACTCCGCCGACAGGCGCCTGAGGCCCGGGTCGTGGTGGGCGGCCCCGGGGCCTGGCAGCTTGCCCAGGACGATGATGCCCGCCGGGGACTCGGTATCGACCACGTGGTCACCGGCTACTCGGAGGGCAACGCCGCCGAGCTCTTCGGTCGACTGGCGGATGGTGCCGGGCTTCCGCCCATCGTGGAGGGCGTGGGCGTGGCCGCCGAGGGGATACCGACCATCACCGGTCCCACGGTCATGGGCGCGGTGGAGACGAGCCGAGGCTGCGGCCTGGGCTGTGACTTCTGCACCATCGCTCAGACACCGATGAGACACCTCCCCGTCGAGACCATCCTGGCCGACGTACAGACCAACCTCGCCGCCGGGGTTGCCGAGGTCTCGCTCGTCTCCGAGGACCTCTTTCGCTACGGAGCCCAGGGTCCCCGTCCCCAGCCGGAGGCCCTCCTGGACCTTCTCCGCCGGGTGCGCGAGCTTGAGGACGTGGGCCTGGTCCAGACCGACCACGCCAACGTCGCCTCCGTCGCCCGATTCTCGGACGCCCAGCTCCGCGAGGTCCATCGGCTGCTGGCGGGTGACCGACAGCAGGGCTACGTCTGGCTGAACCTGGGTGTGGAGACGGCTTCGGGCGAGCTGCTGGCGGCCAACGGCGGGCAGGCGAAGATGGAGCCCTACGGGCCTGAGCAGTGGGGGGAGCTCTGTCACCAGCAGGTCCGTAGACTGTGCTCGGCCGGCTTCTTCCCAATGGTGAGTCTGGTGCTGGGTCTCCCCGGGGAGACCCCCGAGCACGTGGAGGAAACGACCCGGTGGGTCCGGCAACTCAAGGGCGAGCGGGTGTCGGTCGTTCCCCTGTTCCGCGCCCCGCTCCTTCCCGAGGAACCGGCCTTCGGCTTGGCCGATATGACCCGGGCACACTGGCAGCTCTTCCGGGAGTGTTACCGCCTGAACTTCAAGTGGCTGCCCCGGCTCTGTTGGGACAATCAGACCGGTGCGGGTGTCGGTCTCTGGCGCCGACTCCTCATCCAGGCCCTCGGCCGGATGAACGTCCTCTGGTGGAAGGGCCTCTTCGTCTGGCGGTCAGGCAGGCTATTGGCGTGAACGTCACCTCACCGACAGAACGAGCTGTGTCCCTTCCCAGCGGCGACCTGGAGGAGCTTCGCCGCGCCTACGAGACGGCGCGGGACGCCCTGCTGGCCGAGCAGTTGTCCGGGGGCTACTGGGTGGGTGAGCTTTCCTCTTCGGCCCTGGCAACGGCCACGGCGGTCAGCGCGCTGTCGCTCCTTTCCCACAAACACTTCCGGTCACTACCCGTACGGGTCCCCACCTGCCCCTCGGGCCGTCCGCGCAGAACGCTCTCTCCGGCAAGCACCGCACACAGCCGAGACAGGCGACGCCTGATCGACTCCGGACTGAGGTGGCTCCAGGCCGATCAGAACCCCGACGGAGGCTGGGGCGACTCCCCCGCCGGTTCGACAGGCTCACGACAGGCCAGCCCCAGCAACCTGCCCACCACCATCCTGGTCCAGGCGGCCTTCGCCCTGGCCTCCTGCGACGAGGTGCGGGTGGACCAGACGTGCCTGCGCCGAGCTGAACAGTACGTCAGCAAGCTCGCCGGCCCCACCGGCGAAGACCGGGTCGAGGCCCTCCAAGACCTCTACGGAGAGGACCGCACCTTCGCCGTCCCCATCCTGGCCAACTGGGCGCTGGCCTCTGAGCCCTGCTCTGCGAAGCCCGCTACGCAGGGCGGAGAAGAGGCCGGTCCGACCGCCAGCACGGCCTCAATCGACTGGAGCCAGGTGCCCGGCTTGCCCTTCGAGCTTGCCTGCCTGCCCCGCTCCTGGTTCCGATTCCTCCGGCTTCACGTGGTAAGCTACGCCCTGCCCGCCCTCATCGCCATCGGCCAACTCATCCACGCGCGGCGGCCCACGCGGAACCCCTTTCTCCGACTCCTTCGACGAACGTCCGTCGGCCCGGCGCTCCGGCGCCTGGAGGCCATTCAACCCGGAAGCGGGGGCTTCCTGGAAGCCGTGCCCCTGACCAGCTTTGTCACGATGAGCCTGGCGGCCACGGGTCTGGCCCACCACCCGGTCGCCCGGCGGGGCGCCGATTTCCTCGCCGCTTCGGCCCGGGCCGACGGCAGTTGGCCCATCGACAGCAACCTCTCCGTCTGGCTGACCACCCAGGCCGTGGCCGCCCTCGCCGCTGCCCTTCGACTCCGCTCAGGGCGGCCTGAGCAATTGACCTTGTCGAAGGCCGCCG
>CAZIBA010000553.1:0-2503 GCA_964536795.1 uncultured Planctomycetota bacterium
CCGCCGGGCCGAAGGTCCCGTGACTGAACTTCCCGATGCCCTCATCACCCCGGGGCTTGTCAACGCCCACACCCACCTGCACCTGAGCTACCTGGCTGGCCGGCTGGCCCGGCCACGAAGCTTCGCCAGTTGGCTCTTCCAGATGGCTCCGCGCGTCTGGCGTTCGCCCGACAGGGTCAACCAGGAAAGCGTTCACCGGGGCGTCGAAGCTTCCCTGGCCGCGGGTGTGACCACCGTTGGCGACGTCGTTGCCCGCTGGAATTCGGCCTCCGAACACCGACGTACCCTCCTGCGGAAGGTGGTGTTCCTGGAGCTCCTGGGATTGACCTCTGGAAAAGCACGTAAGGCCGTGGCCAAGGCAGAACAGCGGCTGGGCGAGTTGGAGGGGGACGAGCTTCTCACTCCTGCCATCGCTCCCCACGCCCCGTACAGCGCCTGCAGGGAGTTCTACCAAGTAGCCCTCGAACTGGCCCGCCGGCGCGGGTGCCCGCTGTCCACCCACGTTGCAGAAACCCAGGCCGAGCGAGACCTCCTGCAGGACGGGACGGGTGAGCTCTCGGCGCGCCTCCGAATGCTGGGCCGTATGCGCCGCCGATGGGAGCCCCCGGGCTGTTCGCCCGTCAAGCTGCTGGCCCGGTGGGGGGTGCTGGCAACACCGGCTCTCCTTGTTCACTGCAACTACTTGTCACAACAAGACATAGAGCTGCTGGCTCGCTCACGGTGCCGGGTGGTCTACTGCCCGCGAAGTTCCCACTACTTCCACGTCCGGGACCACCCCTGGCAGGAGCTTCGCCGGCGAGGCGTCGTCGTTGCCCTGGGCACGGACAGCCTGGCCAGCAACTCCTCGCTCAGCATCTTGGGTGAGATGCGCTTTCTGGCCTCCCGCCATCCCGACGTGGCCCCCGACGACCTCCTGTCCATGGGGACCCTGGCCGGGGCCCAGGCCCTAAGGCTGGCCGGTCAGGTGGGGGCCCTTCACCCGGGCCACTGGGCGGACCTGGCAGTGTGGGAGCTGCCGAAGGTGAGTCGTGGGGAGGCGGCCGAGGCCCTGATACACAGGGCAGAGGAGACCAGCGCCTGCTACGTGGCCGGCCGACCGGTCTGGCCGCGGCCACAGTAGCCCGGTGGCCCTTTTCCGTTGCCCGGACCCATCTCAGCCGTTAAGCTAAGGTCAGCTCACAAGAGGCCACTCACACGTCTCACTCTTTCACGAAGGCTGCTCACAACGATGGGCGAAGCCCCCCAAGCCAAGACGACGCCCAAAGCGGGGAAGCCCCGCCGTTGGCAGCGCCGGCTTCGGGTCGCGCTCTGGGTGCTCGGCGTCTACACGCTGTTGAGCTTCCTTTTCAGTCTCATCCCCGACCGCGTGCCAGAGCCGAAGTTCTTCAAGAGCCACGGTGGCGCATGGGAGAGCCGAAGAGCCTTGGCTGGAGTTGGCCGGGCCGACATCTCACCGCCCCGGGAGCTCTGGGCCGAGCTCAACCTCTTCGGAGAAGCCGGTCCCATCAAGGGCGTGGCTCAACCCATCTACGCCCGGGCCCTGGCTGTGGGCCAGAGGCAGGGATCACCTCGGCTTCTGATCGTCACCTGTGAGCTTACCTTCATCACGCGGGAGCTTCGCGATGCCGTCCTCGAGCGGGTGGGTTGGGGTGAGCCCTTGCATCTGCTTCTGGTCGCTACTCACACCCACGCAGCCCCCGGCAACTACTGGCAGGGCTGGGTGGGCGAGCGCATCTGTGGCCGTTTCAGCCAGGCGTACTTCGACCATCTGCTCGAAGGAATCGTCCGGGCCTCCACCATGGCGGCTGTCAGCATGGAACCGGTTACGGTGTCCGTGGGGACGCGCAGCACGTCTTACCTGGTCAAGCACACAGCCCTGGTCGACCCGGGGACGGGCCGGAGAGCTGCAGTCGACAACCGACTCGAAGTGATGGCACTTCGCGGGGAGGATGGCTCCATCCTGGCGGCGCTGACCAGCTTCCCCGCCCATCCACTCACCCTCCTGCACGAGACTGATGGCCAGGTCGCCGGCGACTACCCCGGCGAGCTCTGTCGGCTCATCGAAGAGGAGCACCCGGGTTCCGTCGCCCTCTTCCTCCCCGGGGCCCTCGGAGGCGCCCGGGCGACCTCGCCCGGTGGGACCGAGGGCTACCGAGGCCAGCCCGGGAAGTTCGGCAAGGTGGCCATGCAGGCCGACATGCTCCTGGAGCAGGTCCGCCAGGTGCTGGCTGTTCCAGGAGAGCCGATACGCTGGGTGAGCTGCGAGACGGCCCCTGTGGTCCTTCCACCTCCTGATGCGCACTACTTCCCCGAAGCCAGCCCCTATACCGGCATCCGGTTCCTGGGGGCCATTCCAGCCTGGCTGTGCAACCGCGTGATGGATGGCCTGTTCCTCCCCGACGAGGCCATCTTCCAGGTAGTGGTCATCAACGACACGGTGCTGCTGGCCGTGCCCGCTGACCTGAGCAGCCGCATCGGCGTCAAGCTCAAGCAATGGGTCGAG